>NZ_JAMPKJ010000014.1 GCF_039962115.1 Funiculus sociatus GB2-C1
ACCAAGAACATTCTGTTGAATGAGGGGATTCGCGCTTGGATGGCTCCTCAAGATCAGCCTCACGAGAACTTTGAGTTCCCTGAAGAAGTTCTGCCTCGCGGTAACGCGCTGTAAGAAAGCTGAAAGATGGGGGATGAACTATTCTCCCTGTCTTCTAAATCCCCTGCCGATGAGCAGGGGATTTTTTTTCTCGCTTGCTACACACAATCCGCTTTTGTGTGTGCTATCTTAAATGAGGGTGATGAATTCGCAAGCGATAAACACCCTAATCCTTTTGAGACATCCAACCGCTAAGGTAGATAGGAGGTGATGCCCATGAGTGATAGTAGTAAATTTATGGGTCATCAGGTTAGCGTCAACCGGCTGTGCGCCGGGGCTGTTCTCTAAGAGCCAGTTTTAATCCCCTTGTGGGATTAGAGCAGCGAAAGAGCTAGGCTGGCTAGGAGAATCTTCCGGCAGTCTGGTGCTAAACTGAAGACCCGACTAGACCGCTCTCACATTAAGTGTAATGGTTAATCCCAAATCACTTCCCGTGAGAGCGGATAGTTTTTTAAGGGGCTAGGAATTAGGTAGGCAGCAATTTGACTTCTCTTCCACTCAGCGCTCTTAAAGGCGTAGTTGGTCACAAAGGCGGAAATGCCAGAAGGCATCATTCAGCTATTAGGCTTGACGAAAGAGAGGAAAAAGATAAGATGCACCGGGAAAATTAAAGATTTTACAGAAGCTAGAACCTGCATCTAGCAGCATATGCAAAGCAGTTTGTAAGTTATTGGAAGTAAGCGAAAGCGGCGAGACATCATCGCACCCGACTTTAGAGAGCGTCGCACCCGACCATACACAAACACAGGGGATAAATCTATAGACTACGCATGATGGTGATAGTTTTACGGAAAAAGATTTTGCTCTAGAACAAGCTATTAAAAAGTTAGAATAAATCTTGCAAAAAAAGAAGTAAAATTCTAACATTAGGCGTGGTATAGGCATTTCATCATAAAGGGGATGATGTTAGGCTAATACCTGTGCTACGATTACATGAAAAATGAAAGAAGGGTGTCAATCTTTCTGCATAAGGTGTGAGGAAAAGAGGAAAGATGGCTAAGTTAACGTGGAAGTCTCTGCTAGTAAGCCCAGCCGTTTTGGGAGCAGCCTTGGTAGTTTCATCGGCAGCGATCGCAGCCGAAACTCCAGTGGTTATGGAAGCGATTCAGTCGCAAACGACAGAGGAGAAAGTAAAGGTATCGCAGCCAGTGGCAGTGGCAGCTGCGCCGGAAGTAGCAGCAGAAAGCCAGTTGCCTGTGTTTTCACAGACATCTGCTGATGTGAAATTGCCAGAAGAGATGGCAGCTTCCCTCAGCCAAGCGACGACGGCTAACATTGAAGCGTCTGTCCCCGCGACACCCGTGAAGGTGGAAACGCCGAAATCAGCCGAAGCTTTGAGTTCTGTACCTGTAACACCATCTGGAGTAGAAATACCAAACCAGGTGGCAAGAAGCGAGAGTCAGCAAGCTCTAGAAGCATTGCCTAGCACTTCTGTCCCGGCAATGCCAGCGACAGACTCAAGACTGGCGCAAACACCGTCTGGAGCGTCAACGGTAGATAACAGCACCGTTTTAGACCAAATCAACCGCTACAGCCGGGAAGGGAATAACTCTCAGAGTCAAGTAACTAACGTTTCCCAGCTGCGGGACGTACAACCGACAGATTGGGCGTATGAAGCGCTGAGAAGCCTAGTAGAGCGCTACGGTTGTATCGCAGGTTATCCAGATGGCACCTATCGCGGCAACCGCGCTATGAGCCGCTATGAGTTTGCTGCTGGTTTGAATTCCTGTTTGCTGCAAATTGAAAAATTGATTGCTGCATCCACAGCAGATTTCGTCACCAAAGAAGATTTGTCCACACTACAGCGGCTAATCGATGAATTTGGGGCGGAACTAGCAACCTTGCGGACACGGGTAGACAACCTGGAAGCCCGCACCAAATTCCTAGAAGAAAATCAGTTCTCCACCACAACCAAACTGGTTGGGGAAGCGATCTTCGCAGTTACGGACAGCTTCGGTGAAGGTGTTGACGATAACACCGTCTTCGGCGACAGGGTGCGCTTAGACTTCCAAACCAGCTTTACGGGTTCAGATATCTTGCACACCCGTCTTGCTGCTGGAAACCTCAATGCCTTCAACGTAGCCGAGAATGGGCGAACATTTGAGGGCACCCAGACCTTTAACCTTGGCTATGGCGATGGCAACAACGACGTCGGCATAGACTGGCTGGCGTATGAATTCAACTATGGCGGTTCCAAAGTTTACATTGCCGCCACCGGAGGAATTCATGCCGACTACGTTCCCGTTTTGAATCCTTACTTCTATGACGGAGACGGGGGTAACGGTTCACTCTCAACCTTTGCACAACAAAGTCCCATCTATCGCATCGGTGGTGGTGCGGGTGCCGGGATCAGACTTGGTGTAGGAAGAGCGCCGCTGCTTGGCCCCACGTCACTAACTGTTGGTTATCTAGCAGATAATGCGAATAGTCCTAGTGATAAACAGGGTCTATTCAACGGTGACTACTCGGCTATAGCTCAGTTAAACTTCACCTTAAATGATCGCGTCGGCTTGGCTGCAACTTACGTCCACGGTTACCACAACCGGGGTGATGGAATATTCGACATTGGCGGAAGTCCTCGCTCGATTGGTAATAACCCAATCATAGGTAGTGGTGCGGCTAACGATCCACAAGAGGCATTTGGGACGGGCGCTCGCTTTCCATTAGTACAGGCGAGGGATACCGCGCTGATAACTAACTCCTATGGTCTTTCGAGTGCTTTGCGAGTGAGTGACAGATTCTCCGTGAGCGGCTTCGTTGGTAAGACTGATATTAGCGCCGTTGAGAATAGTACCAGAGGAGAGGTTTGGTACTACGGATTAGGCGTTGCTTTCCCGGATTTGGGTAAGCGTGGGAACGTACTAGGACTTTTTGCAGGCGTGCAACCATACCTTGCAGGTCTGGAAGTTCAAGGCAGCCCAGTAGGCATTAAGAGCGATCGCTCGTATCATTTTGAAGGATTCTACAAGTACCAGCTGACCGAGAACATCTCAGTTACTCCTGGTGTCATCTGGCTGACCAATCCTAACCAAAACGATGACAACAATGACGCTGTGATCGGTACCCTGAGAACTACATTCACCTTCTAGGCAATAATAGGCAACCAAAAAAGCCTAAGCGTCTCGAAGTCAAATTATTTAGCCCCGTCTTCAGCGGGGCTTTTTTTATTTCTCATTCTCTGGCTGAGCCTGAGAATGCCTTCTGCGTTAGCGAAGCGGCGCTTTACGCGCCGGTGGAGCCTCACTCTGTACTTGAGGCTCAGCCTAGTAACGAGTAGAAGAGCGATCATATCAATAGCAATTTATCGAGCAAGCGGCATTAAACCACCAAACCCCAGTGGAGAACCGGGGTATAATAGAGTTAACGATCCCTCACACACAATCTCAAGCTTGTGGAACTTTCCTGCAAAACTGAATATGCACTTCTAGCTCTATTAGAACTAGCTAGTCACTATCAGAACAGCGAACCGCTGCAAATTCGGCAGATTGCGGCTTGCCAAAATATACCTGACCGATATTTAGAACAACTACTGGCGACGTTAAGACGTGGTGGTTTAGTGCGTAGCCAACGCGGGGCAAAGGGTGGTTATTTGCTGGCGCGAGAACCTTGGAAAATTACGCTTTTAGAAATTGTGAATTGTCTAGAAGGATTGGAACCCAAACCAACTGAGAACCATGCCAATCCCAAAACGGTAGAGAGTGCGGTAGTTACGGAAATATGGCAAGAAGTGCATCAGAAAGCTAACTCAGTTTTGCAAGGATACACGCTTCAAGATTTGGCTCAGAAGCGAGATTCCAGGCGACAGTTAGACATAATGTATTACATCTAATACCGATAATACCAACTCACTTACCCACTTACCCGCCTGGAGCTCAAGTTCCAGGCTAATAGCGAAAGTCCCTTAAAATGGACTCGATTCCCAAAAAAGAGGAAGACTATTAATGGCTCTGTGGCGACTTTATGATCATCTTGTTGGGTGGACAAAAACTCGTCAACCTCTGATTACTTGTGAAAGAGAATCCTTATACAGTTATGTCCTTGGGAAAGGTGACATACTGGTTTCTATTATTCATGCCATTCGTGGAATAGAAAATTATATTGATCTGGTAGCTTTTATTCCACCCACAGTTTCAATTGCTGATTTTGTTGAAAACATTAAGGGGAGTAGCAGTCATCAGTTGAATGAATGATAGCCAACCGAATTCCCGATCATCATTGGGATAGCAATGCGGATATGGACTGTTTTCGCTGGGTAGTCAACAACTCGATAAAGCTATAGCCTACGTTAGAAACAAAAAAGTATATTATTTACCCAAAACTACTATCGTGTCTTTGAAACGAGACAGTGAACAAGAGGATGACTCGGTAAAAAAAGAAGCAAGTAAAAGGTGAACAAATGAATTTGATCATAATTAATCGAATTGTTGAAGTAGTCCGTTTTAACGGAGCACTATTAGTCTGGTTAATTTTCAGGCGGGATGGCGGCAAAGTGAAGTGGATTCATCAACCACCTGCAAATGAATTTGCACGCTAATAGCTAAAGTCCTTTAAAACGGACTAGATTATTTGGCATTGCTGTATCCTTACAAGATCACGGCTTACCACTGACAAAAAACAACTACTTAAACCTATGCGGATTGCACAAAACATTACAGAATTAGTCGGTCGGACTCCTTTAGTTCAGCTGAATCGTATCCCCCAATCAGAAGGCTGTTTGGCTCGGATTGTGGTGAAATTGGAGGGAATGAACCCCGCTGCCTCGGTGAAAGACCGCATTGGGGCGAGCATGATTAATGTGGCAGAACAGCAGGGTCTGATCCATCCAGGCAAAACAATCTTGGTAGAACCGACTTCCGGAAATACTGGCATTGCTCTGGCGATGGCATCAGCGGCGAAGGGCTACCAGCTGATTTTGACAATGCCAGACACTATGAGTACAGAACGACGGGCGATGTTGCGGGCTTATGGGGCGCAATTGGAACTGACTCCGGGCATTGAAGGGATGAGCGGCTGTATCAGGAGAGCGCAGGATATTGTAGACAATACACCCAATGCGTATATGTTGCAGCAGTTTAGCAACCCAGCCAACGTCCAGATTCACCGGGAAACCACAGCCGAGGAAATTTGGGAAGATACAGAGGGGCAGGTGGATATCCTGGTAGCTGGAATTGGCACTGGCGGGACGCTGACAGGTGTGGCGGAAGTGATAAAGGCACGCAAGCCGAGTTTTAAAGCGATCGCAGTCGAACCGATCAACAGCCCAGTTTTGTCTGGCGGTCGCCCTGGCCCTCATAAAATTCAGGGGATCGGTGCTGGGTTTATTCCCCAAGTCCTCAACGTGAAAATGATCGATGAGGTGATTACTGTGACAGATGACGATGCGATCGCCTACGGTCGTCGTCTCGCCCGTGAAGAAGGTCTGCTTTCCGGCATCTCCACAGGTGCAGCCCTAGCTGCTGCCATTCGCGTCGCCCAACGTCCCGAAAATGAAGGACGACTGATTGTTGTGGTTCAGCCTAGCTTTGGAGAACGCTACTTAAGTACACCCCTATTCCAAGATCCAGAACCGCGTGTGCCAGCTGTGGTGAGTTAACGCTAAAGTAGCGATTAGCGGTCAAATACTAATTGCTAGTGGCTAATAGCTAAGAACAAACAGTGGTGGGTAATCAGAAAGAATCTAGCCAATTACCAATTAGCTATTAGCCATTAGCCATTAGTAACTGTACTATTTCCATGACAGATTCTAATTACTACGACACCCTCGACGTTAGCCCCAGTGCCACAGGGGCAGAAATCAAGCAAGCCTATAGGCGTCTAGTAAAGCTGTTTCATCCAGATAGCCATTGCGAAACAGCTAATCATGAGCAGATTGTCCGGATTAATGCCGCTTATGAGGTACTGGGCGACCCGCACCAAAGGCGATCTTACGACCAGCAGTTGCAGCAACGCTCTAGGCAAGAGCAATATGTTGCTAAACAACACCAGCAGCAAAGTCGCTACCAGACGACCTACCAAAGGACTTCGTATCGACAACCCCCAGCAAATAACGCCCAGAAACGATCCTACGGGTATCGGCATTTCCAAGACGCTGACGAGCAACTACAGCAATGGCTAAGCCAAGTCTATGTGCCAGTCAACCGCCTGCTGTGTCGCATTCTCAATCCTCTAGCAGAGCAACTAGATCAACTTTCAGCCGATCCTTTTGATGATGAATTAATGGAAGCATTTCAGGCTTACCTGCAAGACTGTCGCAACTACCTCAAACAAGCTCAGCTGGTTTTTCGTTCTCTACCCAATCCTGCCAACGTTGCGGGGGCAGCTGTTCACCTCTACTACTGTCTTAATCAAGTGGCGGATGGCATTGAGGAGTTAGAGTTGTTTACGCTCAACTACGATGATGGCTACCTACACACTGGTCAAGAACTTTTTAGAATTGCTACTGGTTTGCACTGCGAAGCTCAATATGCTGTCAAGGACATTGGGTAGATAAAAATTGAAGAATTGGTCATCTCATGTCCGCTTGAATACTTATGTTATGCGTATGGTTGGGAATTGGTAATGGGTGGCTCAGCGTATTATCTATTCCCCACCGACGATAGCAGTTCTAAACAAATTGTAAAATTTCCTTCAATAAGAATCGCCTCGCCACAACATATTTAGGATTTATGTAGAGTTAAAAACCCAAATAAAACCACTATTTTTAAGGGAATTCTATTGGAACATAATATTATTTTTTTCTTTTTAATCGTCATCTTTGGGTTTCCAACTTAGAGACTCTGTCCAAGGAACTTTGCTAACTATGAATTCGCAAGATAAAATGTGATTAACAAGTCTACCTACCTCAATGGTAGTATTAGCTACCCTCAGCACCAGCTTCAGAGAAAATTGCAGCGTCCGGTTTCTGGTCATAAAGTCGCTGTACAGCTTTTTTTGAGTATCTTTGCCTTTTCGGAGCTTTGATAGGTCAAACAAAGGCGCACTAATTTTCAAGGTGGGGTTTGTTGCGTCACCTTTGAGGACATCTTCTACAGTCAGCTTTTCTGTGAGGATATTTCCAGCAGCAATAACCCGAAAAACTTGACGCTCAGATAGGTCGAGTTGCATAGTGGGTGTTATGCGAATTACTCGCCGCGATTGCCCTTGAAAATCCGTTAGCGTACTGCGATCCCAATCTATTTCTATAAAATCTTGCTGAGATTTATTTTTGATGCTGATTGACAGCTCTTTCAAATCTTCTAGTAAATATCGCTTTTTAAGTTTAAATTGAATTTCAAGGATATCTTTTAGGTTTTGTTCTTCCAATTGTGTATTCAGTAATTCTTGATTCAACTGAATTGTAACTTGAGTTATATTTAAAGACTTTACCATCCGGTACAAGACATAAGTAACGCAGATGATATAAACTGTTACAAGTAGTAAATTGCGATCGTCCAAGATTAGTAATTGGTGTAATAGTAAGAGTTAAGACTGAGGAGGTTAGGAGCTGAAATTTATTAATTCCGGACTCAAAACTCTCCTTTAAACATTTCGTAAAAGATGCGATTATTCATCCTTAATGGTGGAGAAGTTCTGGAACCAGCCGCGCCGCCAGAAAAAGTAGATTAAACCAGAAGCGATCGCTATCATCAACGCCAAACAAAGCGGATAGCCGAAATACCAGTCTAGTTCTGGCATATTCCAGGGAGATTTTTCTGTATTGAAGTTCATTCCATATATTCCGGCAACAAAAGTTAGGGGAATGAAAATACTAGAAATTACAGTTAAAAGCTTCATAACTTCATTCATTCTGTTACCAACCGAAGACATATAAACATCCATTAAACCAGAGGATAGTTCTCGGTAAGTTTCCACCATATCCATCACCTGAACCGCATGATCGTAACAGTCTCGCAAGTAAATTCGCACTTCCTCGCTAACCAGACTATTGCCATCTCGAATTAGAGTATTAATGGCATCACGCTGAGGCCAAATAGCGCGCCGCAGTGCCAATAATTCGCGTCTAATTTGATAAATTTTGTCTAAAGTCTTGCGTGTGGGATTGGCGATAACTTCTTCCTCTAAGTCTTCAATTCTCTCACCATAATCTTCCAGAACAGGGAAAAATCCATCGATAATGGCATCCAACAGTGCGTAAGTTAAATAATCGGCACCGCGCTTGCGAATAGTACCCTTATTGTGACGAATGCGATCGCGCACTGGCGTAAAGCAATCACGCTGCGGTTCTTCCTGCACAGTGAGCAAATAATGTTTTCCCAATACTAAACTAACTTGTTCGCTATAGAAGCTATTCCCACTTTCCTTGGGCATCACCATCCGGGCAATAATTACCACATGGTCTTCATAGTCCTCCACTTTGGGACGCTGCGGCACATTTACCACGTCTTCTAAAACAAGCGGATGTAAATCAAAAACCTTCCCCAACTGTTGTAAAATTTCTTCACTGCCTAATCCTAGAACATCCACCCAAGAAACCGACGCGGTATCCAAATATTCAGCACACTCTTCTGGGGACTGTAATGCTAGGCAAGTCCGGTTAGTCTCGTTGTAGTCAATTAAGATAATTTTGGGCAGTGGCGCATTTTTATCAATAACGATTGTCCCCGGTAAAGCACCGGGTTTGTCGTAAAAGTATTCAAACAAATCCTCCTCATCATCTTGATTCGGCTGTGTCGCGAAGTTACGTAGTTGGGGGCGTTTTTGTGTCATGCAGATTTATCTCAAATTGAGGATTTTATTTGCACTATTTCATCTAAGTTTACTCAAATTCTGATAAAATTAATCAAGTAAAAAGCATATTATTCAGACTAATTTACTTTTTTGATGCCATATTTGAACTCAAAGCTTGCCCTCCTGGATCGTCTTTGTTGGGAAGCTGGGTGGCGATGAATGGGGAAAACGGCATTAAACGGTCAAGATTACTCTGTACAGCCTGCTGGACTTTTTCCACTAAGAAATTTACAGTCCCAGACCGATCCTGTTGATAATCCTGAAAGTATTCTTTAAGATTTACTGGGTCGCCGATCCAGATTGCTGCTATTTTATGACCTTTGGGCGGCGGTTGGTCAATGTCGAACACCTCCCTTTCCAGCCGCGTGAGGGTGTCCAGAAAGCGTTCTGGAGTCGGGGCAGCAGCTACATAACCATCATAGATGGCATCGAAGTTTAAAAGGCGCTTCGCGGCTTTTTGGATGGACGAGGCATTCCAGAAATCATCGGCTTCTAAAGTTTCAGCCTTAGACTGTAGGACGTACTCAATTTTATAGACACGCTCCCGGTTCAGTTCGTTGGGAGAGGATGAGATCGCGAGTTTTTCTTCGCAGGAGTGGAGGACGAAAGCTTTAAGGTTGGAAATACGCTGATTCCAAGGCTCTTGAGCATTTTCGGGAGTGTAAATACCATATTCCTGTTCGCAGTTTACCAAGACTTGCTCTGCCACAACGCGCAGCCGCTCGTATAAGCTAGATGCTTTTTTTACCTGTAGGGCTTGCTCCAGTCGGTTCAGGATAGCGTCAATCGCCGGATTCATGTCCTGGGTGTAACGATATTTGATACTTATGGGTACAACGTAGAAGTCGGGCGGAGTTGAGCCACGCTTAACCAACTTAGCGATCGCTTGTAGAGCAATTTGCACTGCTCCTACCCGGAAAGGCATCACCGTGTCATTCTGCAACGACCAGCCCCCCTCTGGAAAGATTACCAGATGGCATTTCGGTTGGCTAAGCAGTTCCAGGGTTTGGGCAATACTGGCGCGATCCGCAACCCCACGCCGGATAGAATAGACCCCAGCTTGCTGAAGAAAGCAACCTTGCAGCCCTTTGAACCCCTCAAAAGCAGCTAAGTAGTTGAAGGCTTCACCTAGCGTTGCTGATAGCAGAAACATCGACGCCGGATCGTCGAAGTTAGAGTGATTGGGTAATAGAAGCAGCCTTTGATCTCGCAAGTTTTCCAGCTTCTCCAAGCAATCTTGGCTAATCTCCACATCCAACTGAAAGCGCCAGCGTACTAATGGAGGCGCAATAGTCTGCAAGAGGCGGACAAAAATCCGGTTGAGTCGAGGCGGGTAGAACTCAGCTATTTTCTGTTTAGGAGTAGACATAATCTGCCAAGGGTTCCTAACCGATGCAATATTATTCAGTTTAGGTGGCGTCAACCGCTTGGCTTTCTGTTTAGGCCAGTTTCTCGATCAGTACACACTGGGCAAACTTAGATATAGTTCGATTTCATCAAGAGCGATCGCAAAACACCCTGTGTATCCTCGTGACCAAACTTCCGCCTGGTCACGAAAGATTTGTGACTACTGTCTGGGCGATATTGGCTGGATGATTTGAAGCGCCTCAGCGAGAAGGGCAGCAGCTTTATCCTTTTGCTGCCTTGCTGCATATTGACTAGCAATATCACTCAGTGCATTAACTTTGTAAGGCTTGCCCTGAATGTTTTGAGCAACCTTAAGGGCTTTGTCAAATTGTCCCCCTTTTGCATAACTGCTGACAATTACAGGCAACATCCAGTCTATGTCCTTTTCCTCATTAGAGATATTAGTGCTAGACATAATATCCTTAATAGTTTGGGCAATCTGAATAGCCCGGTCAGGTTGCCCTGCCTCGGCGTAATTAACCGCAATCTCAGATAGAATCATGGTTTTGTCAAACTTACGCTCAATAGTTTGGGCGACTTTTAAAGCCTGGTCAAGTTGTCCAGCTTCGGCATAACTGCGAACGATTTCACTCAAAGCCCCAGCTTTGTGGTTAGCATCACTTATTGTTTGGGCGACTTGCAGTGCCGACTCAAATTGTCCCTTCCGGGCATAGTGTCCAGCGATTCTAGACAGCGCTCCAGCTTTCTCTTGGACATCTTTGATAGTTTGTGCAATTCGCAGAGCTTGCTCATATTGCCCTGAATTTGCGTAAAAATGAGCCAGGCTAGATAACGATATGGATTTAAAAGCAGGTTCTCCGGTTTGCAGCATTGACTGAAGTTGTCCAAAAATTTCAGTCGCTTTCGCCTTCTCGTTAACTGCTGCATACTGCACCGCAATCTCACCCAAAGCATGGAATTTGAAATCCGGGTTAGACATAGTTTTCGCAACGGGCAAGGCTTGATCGAGAGCTTTGATTGCTTGATCAGTTTGTCCCACTTGTGCGTAACCACGAGCAATCCCAACCAGTACGTTACTTTTACCCTCGTTGGTATTATTGATAGTTGGTGCAACTTTCATTGCCTGATTCAGTAACTCAATGGCTTGGGCGTTTTGTCCTGCTTTCGCATATTCGACAGCGCTGCGAGCTAAAGCAAAGGCTTGAGCGTGAGCATCCTTGAGAGATTGAGCAACTTTCACGATTTCGGTTAAAAGTGCAGAACTCTTATCAACTTGTCCGGTATCGGCAAAGTGGTGGGCAATTAACGAAAGCCCATATATCTTAAATACCTCATTCTCATTGTCTAATCCTCTGACGGTTTGAAGCGCGAGGTCATATTGTCCTTCCTGTACATACCGATTTTGGATGTCTGCTAAGTTTTCCACAACATCGTTGTGACTAAGACAGTTTTTTGCTGCATTGGCAACCCGAATTGCTTGGTCTAGTAACTCTTTGGCTTTAGCCTGCTGTCCTGCTTTTGCATACTGACCAGCAATTGCTGCTATCGGCTCCGATTTGTCGCAGTCATTAGAAATGGCTTGAACCAGAGGAAGAGCTTGGGCTAAGAGTTCCTCCGCTTTATCGCTTTGTCCTATTGCTGCGTATTCGCCAGCTATCCTAGTTAATATCCCAAGTTTAGAAACATCACTTTCTGGCGCGGTCGCCGCATTCACAGGCAAGATTAAGGTTAGCAGTGCTGCTGTCACCAGGATTTTGAGCTTCACTTTTGGTTTACCTCCGGTTTGAAATAGTCCGTCTTTTAGGAAAGCTAAAGTTTAGGAGCGCCCAACAATGGGATTTGGTGCCATCTTACGCAAATGGGCCTCCCAAAACACATGAACGCGGCATTAGGCATTAGTTCCAGTAAAACTTTCAAAAGCCTCGCCTGCTGAATTCTGAAGGGGTAAATGCTTCCAGAAGCTTCCCCTGGTTCGGAATAATATCTTTGGCTGCGATTTAATAGACTTATTGCATTCATGTTTTTGAAATAAATTTCCGGCTTAAAACTTAAAATCGTTTTAACGGGTTGAAACATTTACCCAGGAATCATGACGATGACTTTAGCTATAAACCTGGAACTTTAGTTCACAGCTAAATGAATGCAAGGAGTTTAATGTAATTTTCCAATACTGTAACAATTTATTAGACTTCCGCAATACGCGATCGCGCCAAAAAAGCAGTAGGGGCAAGGTTTCCCCGCCCCTGCAAAATTTCTTATAAAGAGCGATCGCGCCAAAAAAAAGCAGCCTGTCCCCAAAGACAAACCGCGTTTATATTAAGCCCGCGCAGGCGGGCTAAGTTTTGTCTAGCCGCGACTAAGCGCTAACGCGCAGGCTCCGCCAACAGTCGTTCGGGCTACATCATGCCCATGCCGCCCATGCCGCCCATGCCGCCCATGCCACCCATGCCGCCCATGCCGCCCATGCCGCCCATGCCACCCATGTCGGGAGCAGCAGCACCTTTCTTCTCCGGCTTCTCGACTACCAGGGCTTCAGTGGTCAACACCATGCCAGCAATTGAACCAGCATTCTGCAATGCTGAACGCACAACTTTCGCGGGGTCAATAATCCCCGCCGCAATCAAGTCTTCAAAGGTGTCAGTAGCGGCGTTGTAACCGATGTTGAAATCAGTCTCGCGCACCTTCTCGACGATCACAGAACCTTCGACACCAGCATTATCAGCCATCTGACGCAGGGGTGCCTCTAGAGATTTGCCTACAATGTCAGCACCAACTTTTTCTTCATCGTCCAGACTATTTTTAATCTCGGCGATTTTCTTGCTCAGATGAATCAGCGTTGTACCACCGCCTGGAACTATGCCTTCTTCTACAGCAGCTTTGGTAGCGTTGAGAGCATCTTCAATTCGCAGCTTGCGGTCTTTGAGTTCGGTTTCGGTAGCCGCACCCACTTTGATGACGGCGACACCACCAGCAAGCTTAGCAATCCGCTCTTGCAGCTTTTCTCTATCGTAGTCTGAATCAGTTTCCTCTAGCTGCTTGCGAATTTGGACAATCCGCTTTTCCACGTCTGCGGTTTTTTCCCCAGAAACGATGATGGTGCTTTCTTTATCAAGGGTGATTTTCCGAGCAGTTCCCAACATTTCCAGGGAGACTGTATCTAGGCTTAAACCTACTTCTTCGGAAATCATTTGACCGCCAGTCAGAACGGCGATATCTTGCAGCATAGCTTTGCGGCGCTCGCCAAATCCGGGCGACTTGATGGCGCACACATTTAGTACACCCCGCATTTTGTTTACCACCAAAGTCGCTAGTGCTTCCCCTTCGATGTCTTCGGCAATAATCAGTAAGGGTTCACCGTTCCGCGCAACTTTTTCCAAGACGGGAATTAAATCTTGGATCGAGTTGATTTTCTTATCGGCGATCAGGATGCGGGCGTTTTCATATTCCACCACCATCCGTTCGGTATCGGTGATGAAGTAGGGAGAAACGTAGCCGCGATCGATCTGCATCCCTTCGACGACATCGAGTTCCGTGCTGATCGATTTAGATTCTTCAACGGTTATTACGCCGTCTTTGGTGACTTTCTCCATCGCTTTAGCGATCATGGCACCGACTTCTTCATCGTTACCAGCCGAGACTGTAGCAACTTGCGCGATCGCGCTGCCTTCTACTGGCTTCGCTAGCGCTGCAATTTCCTCTACAAGATGGGCGATCGTTTTCTCAATTCCCCGCCGCAAGCTAACTGGGTTCGCCCCAGCTGCTACGTTCTTCAAGCCTTCTTTGATCATCGCTTGTGCCAACACAGTTGCTGTAGTCGTGCCATCACCAGCGATGTCTTTAGTCTTTGATGCTACTTCCTGAATCAGTCGAGCGCCCGTATTTTCCAACGGGTCTTCTAATTCAATTTCCTTGGCGACGGTAATGCCATCATTAACAATCTGGGGAGCGCCAAACTTCTTCTCCAGAAGAACATTCCGCCCTTTTGGTCCCAGCGTAATTTTAACGGCATCGGCCAGGGCATTCACGCCCCGCTCTAGCGCCCGCCGTGATTCTTCATTAAATGCAATGATCTTTGCCATTTTTGGTATTAAAAGCGCTTCCGCATTCCAATTTAGCACTCAGTGGCAAAGAGTGCTAATGCGGATCACCCCTCATCCCCAGTGCAACTAACCTACATACGATGGATCTAAACGGCGACCCAGAATACTTTTTGTTACTTGTTGTGACAAATTTGGCGATTTTAACTTACCCGAAGCGGATCTGATCGCATAACGGTAAAGCCAATTTCTGTCGTCACCTAGTTGACAAGGAGGGAACTTTATGAATTCAAAAAAGAAAAAATCAGCTCAAGTTCAGCATATCTGCCCAATTTGTTGTATTGTCCCGCCGCATATGCTCCAGGAGGTTTCCCAAAATGGCAACCCTGAGCAGCGTGCTTGGGCATTTCAAACCTTATTGGTGTCGGAACGGATTCGCGGACAGCGGGACGTATTGAGCAAAATCCCAGTAGGAGCAACGCCAGCAGGCGAGAAGTGCCGCACCATCTTTGATGCCAAAAATGGTAATGAACTACCGGGAACCATAGTGCGCGGCGAGGGTGATCCCCCAACCGACGATCCAGCGGTGACAGAAGCATACGATGGCGCTGGTGCGACCTACGATTTGTTTTGTGAGTTATTTGAACGAAATTCCATCGACGATCGCGGTCTGCGTTTGGACTCCACGGTGCATTTCGGCACGAATTATGATAATGCCTTTTGGGACGGCAACCAAATGGTCTACGGTGATGGGGATGGGGAGCTATTTGAGCGCTTTACCAAAGCGATTGATGTGATCGCCCATGAGCTAACTCACGGCGTGACTCAGTATGAAGCTGGTCTAATTTATTACGGCGAGTCCGGGGCATTGAATGAGTCTTTTTCGGATGTCTTTGGTTCGCTGGTGAAACAGAAGATTCTCAATCAAACAGCAGAGGAAGCTGACTGGATAATTGGGGAAGGACTGTTTACAGCCAATGTCAAAGGTGCGGGTATTCGCTCGATGAAGTCACCAGGAACAGCATACGACGATCCAGTGCTAGGCAAAGATCCCCAACCTGGTCATGTGAAAGATTTATACAAGGGTACGGACGATAACGGGGGTGTACACATCAACTCAGGTATTCCCAATCGCGCGTTTTACTTAGCAGCAATGGAAATTGGCGGCTACGCTTGGGAGAAAGCAGGTAAAATTTGGTACATTGCTTTATGCGATCGCCTGCGTTCTAGAGCAAATTTCAAACGCGCTGCGAAGACCCTCATCAAAGTCGCTGGCGAACTCTACGGCGAAGGTTCTAAAGAGCAGAATGCAGTCAAAACAGGCTGGAAGGAAGTAGGAGTAATCTAAAACCAAAAGTAAAAGTAAAAGTTATTTTTTACTTTTACTTTTGTCGTGCAGCTGCCATTAGCCATTCTAAAAGCGGTCTTAAGGTTCCCGGTGCTGCTTGTTCGCTAAAGCTGACAGTATGGTGGTTACTATCTTCTTCCACTGTTAGCTGATACACAAAGCGATCGTACTGGGAATTAGTAGAAGTTATCTTCGCAGGTAAGTTAAAAAAATTAGATGCGTCAACCAGTAGGCGCAGCTGATTTGCCTCGTTAGTAGGCAGACTATCAGTGTCAATGACTTTTGACAGGCGCATCCCGGCAAAACCGCCAGTCCGTTCAAAAGAAATTCGCATACTTTCTTCTACCTAGTAACAATAATTCCATTTTGCTTTGAGCTTATAGAATTATGCGGGCAGAATGTAGAGACGTATACAACGTCTCTACCGGAGATACGGTTCTATGCCATCACCATCCCGCCATCTACATTAAGCGTTTGACCAGTAATATACCCAGCAGCAGCGTCGGCGGCTAGGAAACGTACCAAACCAGCGACTTCCTCTGCCTCACCGTAGCGCCCTAGAGGAATGAATTTCAAGATTTCCTCTGACTTGAGATTGCTGGTCATATCGGTGGAGATAAAGCCGGGTGCAACGGCATTTACCGTAATGCCGCGACTGGCTAACTCTTTAGCAACCGTTTTGGTAAAGCCAATTACACCAGCTTTAGCGGCGCTGTAGTTTGCCTGACCAGGGTTGCCCATCTGACCTGCAACTGAGGCAATATTAATAATGCGCCCAGAGCGTTGCTTGAGCATCACTTTACTAACGACTCGCGTACACAAAAAGACACCAGTTAGGTTGAGGTCTATCACTGCTTGCCAATCCTCCGGCTTCATCCGTAGTAGCAGAGTGTCGCGGGTAATGCCAGCATTGTTCACCAGCACATCGACGCGGTTCCACTTCTCCATTACCGTGTTGAGGAGGGTGTCTACTTGGTCAGCTTTGGAGACATCGGCAGCTACTGCGATCGCACTCCCTACCCCCTTGGCTGTAATTTCCTCCACCACTTTTTCGGCTGCGCTACTAGAACTGGCATAATTAACAACTACGTCGGCTCCCTCAGATGCTAATGCGAGGGCGATCGCTCGACCAATTCCTCGTGAAGCGCCTGTGACGATGGCAACCTTTCCCTGCAATCGTTGCTGGTAGTTTAGTAATGCTTCCATCAATAATTCCTCTTGCTGCGTCGGCTTACACGATCGCGATTGTGCAACCGCGCTAATTATCTTATGTTGATTCGTACTTCGGAATGACCGAATTAATCTTTTTAAAGATTACGATAATCGAGAAAGAGTAGAAAACTGATTTTGTAATATGGCGACCAAAAAGCAGTTCAGCAGTTTCCAAGAATTACTGTCTAGTTCCCAAAAGCTGATATTAGTAGATTTTTATGCTACCTGGTGCGGTCCATGTCAGATGATGGCTTCGATTTTGGATCAGGTGAACGCCCGCATGAGCGATCGCGTGCAAGTTGTAAAAGTTGATACGGATAACTATCCAGATTTGGCTACTAACTATCAGGTTCACGCCCTGCCGACGCTGGTACTCTTTAAAAATGGTCAGCAAGTGGATCGCATTGAGGGTGTGCTGCCTGCCGAACAGCTGATTCAACGCTTAGCCCCTTTCGTTTAAGACTACATCACAAACGGCCGAATCTGAAGCCGCATACCCTATAGCGCGATCGCCATTTTCTGAGTTTGGCAATTTGCGATCGCAAAAATTCGGAGATTTGGGATTTTTGGAGGAAACCATAACGGTTCTCATTTGAATTAAACACAAAACTTAACCTCCTACCCTTTGGTGGGTAGAAGGTTAAATTTGTCTGATGTTAGAAATATGGCTCTAAAAAGTAAAAATTGAGTTCCCCTACAATCAGGGAGGTTAGAGCCTATCAATCCTTTTTACCAGGCAAGAGCCTGGTAAGGAGACTTTTCGAGACTTCCGCCTCGAATTGAGCCTTAAGGACTATTTGGAGGAGCCGCCACAACGCCTTTTTCTGCGGAACGTTCCCGTTTTTTTCGTTCCGCTACGAGGGCATCTTCCATGACCAGACGTATCTGGGCCATTTTTTCCAGATTGCTGCGGTAGAACTCCAAATCTTTGAGCAATTTGTCTTCTGGGAGGCTCAAGCCGAGACAAATGTGCCTAAGTGCCTCAATTCGCTGTTTTTCGTCTTTAACCAGATCTGGGTCTGCTAATTCCAGCAGCGTATATAGACCAATCCCAAACAAACGGCTGTACTTAAATTGAGTATGGTTAGCGATCGCCTTTACAGCTGCATCGTGTAACTCTGAAGCACCCCTAGTATCCGCCGTTGGGTTTAACCAAGCAACTATTTCTTTACCTGGAAGCCGCTTAGCTAATTCCTCCAGCCGCTGGGCATCTTGCTTGTACTGTTCCGTCTTGTCCCCTACTGCCTGACACAAGGCATCAAAAATGGGTTCTTTATCCCTTTCTGGTCGATAGCCTTGCATGAAGCGGTTAAAGGACGTTACCACCCCCAGTCCATATATGGGGTCATAGCGAAAGTCCACATTGACTGAAAGCAAGTGCATTTCCACCATCAACTCTTCCACAACCCGCCGATAGATGGAGTTTATGGGGCGGGTGTGGAGACTATAAAAAGTTCTTTTAGTGTCTGATACAGTGCGGACGTTATTCACCGGGAATTTTTAAGGGAAACTTAACCCTATTGTCTCCTTTAAGGACACGTTTGCCAAGCTCATGTTTTACAGATCCACTGGGCAAGCTAAAATGCGGGATCGCTGGGATGACTAATGGCTAATTGTTTATTGTCATTAGCTATTAGTCATTAGTCATTAGTCATTAGCCATTTTATTATGACCTTCTCCCCCGAACTAACTCTCCTCGCTAGCTACCTGGCTGGGGAATTTGATAACCGAGAACAAGCGATAAAAGATCCTGCGTGGTATGTACACCTACGCCTTTGGCTGCGACCAGTACACTTATTTACAGATGACAGCCTCACCCTATTTGCAGAGCAAGCCAACATCCTTAAACTGGATCAACCCTATCGTCCCCGGATTCTGCGCCTGCGCCAAAGCGACACCTCAGAAGGGTGTTTGGTGCAATATTATATGCTCAAAGATCCAGATCGCATCCGGGGTGCTGGACAGAATCCATCGTTGCTGAAGACACTTACACCGGAGCAAATGGATTTTTTACCAGGCTGTACCCTAACTGTCACTCAGCAACACTTAGCCCAAAATAGTTATAAATTTTCCGCTGTACCTGCACCTGATACCCGGTGCTGCTTTACCTATCTAGGGCAAACTTACCAAGTTGCTCTGGGATTTGAGGCAACTCAGGAGGAATTTAGAAGCTTTGACAAGGGGATAGACCCCCAAACAGGCAAAGCCATCTGGGGGGCGCTCCTTGGCCCCTACATTTTCAGCAAGCGGCAAGATTTTTCTACTGAGCTACCGAGCTGAAGTCCCTTGTCAGTAGGCGTTTAAAAATCTGAAAGTTTGAAAATCCTCAAAACGTTCCCACGTTTCAAGTTTTCAACTTTCCAACTCTTAAAGTAGCTAATAACTGCCTCAGCTGACCATGCTGCGAGGTACTCCTTCAAGAGCCTCTTCTTCAGTTTCAAAAATTTCAAAAACCGAATCCATCATGGTGACTTCAAACACCAGCTTGGCTTCTGGATGAACGTTACAAATGCGGAAACTACCTTTGACTTTATCAGCATCCCGCATCCCTGCCACCAGCGACGTTAGTCCAGAGCTGTCGATAAAATTAACCTGACCGAGATTAACAACGACGTGGCGACTGAGTTTAGAAATACATTCCTGCAACTTCAGGCGAAACTGCCATGCGGTTGTAATATCTAGGCGTCCAGTGGGTGCCAAGACGATGACTGTAGTTCCGTCTTGAGTCGTATGTGTTCTCTGATCGATGTGAATCACCAAGACCTCCTTGCTCCGGAAGCTCCATCTTTAATACCTACAGAGGAGCTGCATTATAGTGCGATCGCTCGCATGAATTGAACTTTCAGTAGTCTAACTCTAACTCATATATAACAGGTAGCAAAAGCCTATTTTGTATGATTTTGAGAATAGTGGCTGGGGACTGGGGGCTGGGGACTGGGGACAAGGGACTAGGGACTAGGTAAGAAACCTTCTAATTCCCAATCCCCAATCCCCAATCTTTATTCCTTACCTTCAGCGTCGGGTAGCAATGGGCCGCTTCCTTTGGTGGAAAGGATTTTCGGCGTGGCATTTGGGTTTTCCAAGCAATCTAAGCAGTCGTCATAGATTTCCAACACCGAATCCATCATAGTAATTTCAAACACCACCTTGGCTTCTGGTAGCGGATGACAAAGGCGGAAACTTCCTTTCACTTTATCTGCGTATCGCATTCCAGCTACCAGCGAGGTGAGTCCAGAGCTATCAATGAACTCTACCCCTTGGAGATTCACGACCACATGACGACTGAGGTTTAAGATACACTCCTGCAAATAAACGCGAAACTGCAAAGCCGTTCTGATGTCCAGCCGTCCAGTGGGTGCCAAAACGATGATTGTAGTACCGTCCTGGGTCGTATGTGTTTTCTGGTTGATGTGAAACACTGACCCTCACCTCAGATATAGCCAAAATAGCCCACTTGTGCTATTTAAGTGGATATTTTCCCATAGTCTAACTCAGGTCTGGGACGCTTTATCTGGTGTCCAGTTTGCCCAATCTTGCGGCTTCAAGAAAGTTTCATAAAGCTCAGCTTCTGGGGTGTTCGGTTCTGGTTGATAGCCATATTCCCAACGTACCAGTGGCGGTAAAGACATCAAAATTGACTCAGTACGTCCGTTAGTCTGAAGTCCAAAAATTGTGCCTCGGTCATAGACGAGGTTAAATTCTACGTAGCGACCGCGACGATATAGTTGGAAGTTACGCTGGCGATCGCTATACTCCATTGACTGCCGCCGCTCGACAATGGGAACATAAGCTGGTAGAAATGCCTGACCGCATTGCTGCACAAAGGCAAATATCTTTTCCCAGTTGCGCGGCTCTGGCGTACCAACTTTGTTGCTATAATCTGCGGCTGGCCCTTGGGCATCCGGGCCGCGATACAAAACGCCTTGACCATCTTGATAGTCAAAAAATATACCACCTACTCCCCGCGTTTCTTGCCGATGCTTCAGATAAAAATATTCGTCGCACCACCGTTTAAAGGTCGGGTAATACTCTGGGTGGTGGGCATCACAGGCTTGCTTCATGGTGCGGTGGAAATGGGCGACATCTTCCGCAAATGGATAATAAGGTGTTAAATCGATACCGCCACCAAACCACCATACAGGGCCTGCCTCAAAGTAGCGATAATTCAGGTGAACGGTTGGAATGTAGGGATTGCGAGGATGTAACACCATCGAAGTGCCAGTAGCATAAAAGCCGTGTCCAGCAGCTTCTGGACGTTGCACTAAAATCGATGGCGGTAACTGGTGTCCCCAGACTTCAGAAAAATTAACTCCGCCCTGTTCAAATACTTCACCCTCGCGGATTACGCGAGAACGACCGCCGCCGCCTTCTTCTCGTTCCCAGGCATCTTGTTGGAAAGTTGCGCCTCCATCCAGCTGTTCCAAACCCTGACAAATTTGGTCTTGCAGCTGTTGCATAAACTGGCTGACTCTAGCTTTTGAGTCATCTGGGGGGAGAAGGTTGCTAGATGTTGTTTCTGTAGTCGAAACTGTCATAATCTCAATTCAATGTTGTTCAAAAAAGCGATGGACAAGGTAAAAACTATTGACTATATCGGGAGGGGAGTTCGCCTGAGTTCACAAGCAGGCAAGCGGGGCGATGTCCCAAGAGACGAACCCTGAAAGGAGTTCGCTCTCTACAATGGTGCAATGGTGCTACTCATGCTTTTGACAAGCATACGCAATTTTGGCGATCGCTGTGTCAGCCCTAAAATTAGTCAGCTCTAGCAGCCTGATATAGCTTCAAAGCAACCCACTCCATGTTATTTCTGGCAAACAGCCTATCTTAAATCAGATGGGCATAAACTTAACCAGCATATTTATACAAATTTAGATAAAGGAGCTACAGGTTGCTCTGGAAATATCCTACAGAGGGATGCTAGACGCAAATAATTTATTCTAGGATAATAAGTTACCTTGGAGACTCGCTGCGGGGGTGTTGTGATTCTCAATTTTTCCTTCAAGTTCATCGTTGGTCGAAAAGGTTTTTCCTTCCGCTTTTCTCTGGCTCGGACGTATCGCGTTGTAAGTTCCGCCTCCGTGGATGTCTTATGGGAAAAATTAATTAACTTAGGCGATGTATCTTGGCATCCTCTTCTTACCAGCACTAATGTTCCTAGGGGGCTGATTGCTAAACCGGGTTTGATCTATAACGCAGTTACCCGCTTGATGCCAATTCCAATTAGGGTTTTTGTTGAGCGCGTTCGTCCCTGCGAGTTACTCAGCGCGAGAGTTTTAGCGATTCCAGGGGTAGAGAAACGAGTGACTTACCAGGTGGAATCTACTGTCTGCGGTACGTATGTTTCTTATTCAGTCACCTTGCGCGGTTGGTTATCGCCCTTAATTTGGTGGATGATTCGGTCTTCTTCAGCCCGCGTAGCCGCTGAATTAGCCTCCGCAGCTGAACAGGTGAGTTTACAAGCGCAAGGGTGAAACCAGGGGAGGGGGGAATTATCAATTCCGAATCTTAAATTCAAAATTGGAACAGAGCAACTGTATAGCGCGATCGCGCACTCGCAACCGTTAAGATGCTTTATTGTGGGAGAATCCGCTTCAGCGATCGCTTGCCAGTTGCAAGTGGGATAAGGAATATAAGTGTCCTATGCTCGATGCTAGTTCAGTTTTAGAAGTATTGCGACCAGTGCAAGATCCCGAACTCCGCAAGAGTTTGGTTGAATTGAACATGATTCGCAATGTGTCCATTGATAACGGTAAAGTCAGTTTTACTCTGGTACTGACGACACCCGCCTGTCCCCTACGCCAGTTCATTGTCGAGGAATGCGAACAGGCGCTGAAAAAGAATCTACCAGAAGTAACAGATGTGGTGGTGGATGTCACCGCCGAAACCCCCCAACAAAAATCTCTTCCGGATCGCACAGGGATTGCTGGTGTAAAAAATATTGTGGCAATTTCTAGCGGTAAGGGTGGTGTGGGCAAAAGTACCGTTGCGGTAAACGTAGCGGTGGCTTTAGCACATATGGGTGCAAAAGTTGGTTTAATTGATGCGGATATTTACGGGCCCAATGACCCAACAATGTTGGGACTATCGGATGCTCAGATGACGGTAAGGCAAAGCCCCTCTGGCGAGGTGCTGGAACCTGCTTTCAACTACGGTGTCAAATTAGTTTCAATGGGGTTTTTGATTGACAAAGATCAGCCTGTGATCTGGCGAGGGCCGATGCTTAATGGCATCATTCGCCAGTTTCTCTACCAAGCGGAGTGGGGCGAACTCGATTATCTGATTGTCGATATGCCCCCTGGTACTGGTGATGCTCAGTTGACTTTAGCGCAGGCGGTGCCAATGGCTGGGGTGGTGATTGTCACTACACCGCAGACAGTGGCTTTGTTAGACTCGCGCAAGGGCTTGAAGATGTTCCAGCAGTTGGGAGTAAAAGTGTTGGGGATGGTGGAAAATATGAGCTATTTTATTCCACCAGATATGCCAGACAAAAAGTATGACATCTTTGGTTCTGGAGGCGGGGAAAAGACAGCACAGGAACTGGGTGTCCCCTTACTGGGTTGTGTACCTTTAGAAATGCCTGTGCGGGAAGGAGGCGATGCGGGAGTGCCGATAGTGGTTGATAAACCAGAGTCAGCATCTGCGAAAGCGCTGTTTGCGATCGCATCTCAAATAGCGGCTAAAGTCTCCATTGCAGCCCTAGCATAAGGCAAAAGACAAAAGGCAAAAGTAAAAAATATTCTTTCTTTTGCCTTTTAATTTTTAAATTTTTACTTCTTTAGCAATGTTGCACAAGTCACTGACTGGTTTTCGTTGGAGATCGATGCTGGCACCTTGGCAAGAGGTAGACTGGCTGCTATTGTTTCTTACCGTTGGTCTTACCATTCTTGGGGGTGTGATGATCCGCAGCGCGGAACTCCACCTGGGGCTAACAGATTGGTGGTGGCACTGGCTGATGGGCGCGATTGGTTTGGTAGTGGCGATGTTTATTGCGCGATCGCGTTACGAAAACCTGCTCCAGTGGCACTGGGTTATCTACGCCATCACTAATCTCTCCCTGATCGCGGTGATGATCATCGGTACTAGCGCTAAAGGCGCTCAACGATGGATTACTGTCGGCAGCTTCAACATCCAACCTTCGGAATTTGCGAAATTAGGAGTAATTATTACCCTAGCTGCTCTGCTGCACGCTCGTCCCGCCAATACCATTCCAGCGGTTTTGAGAGCTTTGGCAATAACTGGGGTTCCTTGGGCTTTAGTATTTTTGCAGCCAGACTTGGGAACCTCCCTGGTGTTTGGCGCGATCGTGCTGGGGATGCTCTATTGGGGTAATGCCAATCCCGGTTGGTTGGTGTTGCTCGCTTCTCCGGTGATGTCCGCCATCCTCTTTAACGTGTTTATGCCTGGGTGGTTCGTTTGGACGGCACTGATGGGGATAATTGCTTGGCGCACCTTACCCTGGCCCATGTCCGGTGCGATTGGAGCGATCGCAGTCAACCTGATCGGCGGCGAATTAGGAAAGATATTTTGGGGCTTATTAAAAGACTATCAAAAAGACCGACTCATCCTCTTCCTTGACCCAGACAAAGACCCCCTCGGCGGCGGCTATCACCTGATCCAATCTCGCATCGCCATCGGTGCAGGTGAATTTTGGGGACGAGGATTGCACAAAGGAACCCAAACCCAACTCAACTTCATCCCGGAACAGCATACCGACTTCATCTTCTCAGCTATAGGAGAGGAACTGGGTTTGGTAGGGGGCTTCTGTTTGCTATTGGTATTTTGGTTAGTCTGTCTGCGCTTGGTGATTATTGCCCAAAATGCTAAAGATAACTTTGGCTCTCTCCTCGCTATTGGTGTCTTATCGATGATTGTGTTTCAGGTGGTGGTTAACTTGGGCATGACTATGGGATTAGCACCAGTGACAGGTATTCCCCTTCCTTGGGTTAGTTACGGTCGTTCGGCGATGCTGAAAAACTTCCTGGCTATTGGGATTGTAGAATCTGTGGCAAATTATCGTCACCGACTGAAGTTTTAGTTATTAGTCATTTGAATTATGGCTAATAGATAATATAAAGTTTCTCAGTTTGGTGGAGTAGATCAACGTTTGGTAGGGACATGGCAATGCCATGTCCCTACAGATGTATGGCACTCAACCCTTGAATTGCTGAACAAGTAGCCATGAGTCCATGATTAAATGAACACTTGTATTAAGCTAATAAATGAAAACTTAATTGAGAAGGAATTATGATTTTACCTGGAACGGCTGTACGAGTGAAGAATATCGACGATACCTACTACGGTTTTCAAGGGCTAGTTCAACGAGTTACCGATAATAAAGCAGCGGTACTGTTTGAAGGCGGCAATTGGGATAAGCTAATTACCTTCCAGCTATCAGAATTAGAAATTCTAGAGCCAACAGCGGGACGCAAAAAGGCAAAATAGTAAATGGCTAATTGCTAATGGCTAATAGCTAATAGCAATTTTCCAATTAGCCATTAGTAATGAATAATTGATTATGCGTCTTCCCTTACCCCAATTTGCTGCGGGCGATCGCTCGCCCAACCATATTGCTGAAGTGATTGAGACGGCAACGACTGAATTCCTGGCACAGTGTCTCGATCCCGAAGACTTGAGCTTCCCAGTCATGCCCCCTTTTGGCAGCTGGGTCAAGTCTACTGATGAAGAATCGGGCAATTTAGTCTATGCTATCGTTTATCATGCCACCACCAGCCCAATAGATTCTATCCACCGGGCGCGGGCATTAGGACTGTCACTAGAGGAACTGCGAGAGCAACAACCTCAAATATTTGCCATGCTCAAAACCGAGTTTCGCGCTGCGATAGTTGGGTTTGAGGCACAAGGACAGGGAAATAATGGTTACAAACGTGTCGGCGGAATAACTTATCAATACCTGCCACCTCGTCCGCCGCAAATACATCAAGCGGTTTATCGCTGCGAACCGGAAGAAATTATTCACTTTAGCGAACAGCTGGATTTTTTGCGAACCTTATTGCAGGTGAATGGTGCGCCTGTAGAGGCGCTAGCAGGAGCGGCAATTAGAGAAATTTATCAATTACGCAAAGGCGATCGTGATTGGTTAATAAAAGCAGGACGCACTCTGAGCCTTCTTCTCAAAGACGATTACGACAGATTGAGGTATATTTTGAGCCAAATTAATCTTTAGGAAGTTTAGATTTTGGGTTTCTAATTCGTAATAAAAGGAAAGAGGAAAAAGTCAAGGATTTTTTTTGCCTTTGCCTTTTGCCTATTTCTATAGAGATAGGGCGCAAAAAACCCTTTTTCTGTAAGATAACTCAAGCAATACAACTCTACTTTAAGCAGCGTTGGGGCTTGCTTTTGAGCATGTCGGTTAAAAATCATCCCTAAGCTACCTCCTATGGAATCAATTTCAGAAGTTTTAGAGCAACCGATAGTTCCATTTGCAATTTTGCTAGTGGTCATCTTGACCGTACCTATGCTGTTCGAGCGGTGGTTGCGGCTGCCAGGATTGGTTGGTTTGTTGGCAGCAGGTGTTGTACTTGGCCCGAACGGGTTAAAACTGCTGGAAACCGAATCAGAGACGATGAACCTGCTCTCAGACATAGGGTTAGTTTACTTGATGTTTGTGGCAGGGCTAGAAGTTGATATTGAGCAATTTCGCAAAACCAAAAATCGCTCGATTGGTTTTGGTACCTATACCTTCCTAATACCCCTGATTATGGGGACAACCGTGGGGCGTATCTTCAACTTTGACTGGAATGCTTCAATTTTGATTGGCTCTTTGTTTGCCTCTCATACCCTCTTGGCTTATCCAATTGTTAGTCGTCTGGGTGTTGTGGGAAACGAAGCCGTCACTGTCACCATTGGCGCGACAATTTTCACCGATGTTGGCGCGTTACTGGTATTAGCTGTTTGTGTGGGCATTCATGCGGGTGACTTTACGCCTACTAAGCTGTTCACCCTGTTGGCATCCTTAATTGTTTACTCTGCGGTGGTGTTGTTTGGCTTTGATTGGGCTGGAAAACAGTTTTTTCGACGTTCTGGGAATGATGAGGGCAATCAATTTTTATTTGTATTGTTAGCGCTATTTCTGGCATCGTTGGGCGCACAGTTGATTGGGGTAGAAAAAATTGTCGGAGCCTTTTTAGCTGGTCTGGCAGTGAATGATGTTTTGGGGGAAGGGCCAGTAAAGGAAAAGGTGCTTTTTGTCGGTAGCGTCTTATTTATCCCGATTTTCTTCGTGGATATGGGGCTACTGATAGATATTCCGGCTTTTATTAAAACGCTCTCTTCTATCTGGTTAACTGTAGCGATTGTGGCGGGTTTGATTGGAAGTAAGTTTTTGGCAGCTTTGTTTGCCAAACTAACGTACCGCTACAACTGGCGCGAGATGCTAACGATGTGGTCACTGTCGCTACCGCAGGTTGCTGCTACTTTGGCAGCGACGCTGGTGGGGTATCGGGCGCTCAATCCGGCGGGTGAGAGGTTGCTGACAGAAGGTGTTTTAAACAGCGTGCTAGTTTTGATGCTGGTGACGGCAACGTTAGGCCCCCTGATTACCAGTCGGGTAGCGCCTGGGTTGAGTGTACCGGAAACGGAAGCGATCGCAACTAACACAACTGGACTAGATGGCATACCTGCATCGCCAGACCAACCTTTTACAGTGGTTGTACCTGTCTACAATCCGGAAACCGAGAGGAATTTAATGGAAATGGCAGCGCTACTGGCGCGGCATGAAGCGGGAAGGATTGTACCGTTAGCGATTACCACAGCGCACGCCCACATGGACGCACCGCAGTTGGAAGGGGCATTCCAGCAAGGTGAGATGCTACTTGAGAGAGCCACAGGATTAGCCGTTGAACTAGGTGTGACAGCGGTACCATTGCTCCGCCTTGATGACAACGTTGCTCAGGGAATTAGCCGCGCCAGTCGGGAACAAAAAGCGAGTTTAATTGTGATGGGCTGGGGTAGACGCACCGGCTTAAGGGCGCGTTTGTTCGGCAATGTGATTGATAGCGTCCTGTGGTCGTCTCACTGTCCAGTTGCGGTGACGCGGTTGCAGGGTCCGCCGTCACAAATTCGGCGGATTTTGGTTCCAGTGGAAAACTTGACGGGGCAAGCGATACAACCGTTGCGGTTTGCCCAAATTCTGGCTGAGGCAAATCAGGCTCAGGTGACGTTGTTAAACGTCTGCAATAGTAGAACAACGCCAGCGAAGATAGCGTGGAACCAGTCGCAACTGTCTCTGCTAGTCTCAAAGTGGGCACCTGGAAGTAACAACATCAACGTTGAAATTATCAAGAATGACAATGTGGCGCAAGGAATTCTAAATGCTTCTAGGTCGGTTGATTTGATTGTATTGCGATCGCTTCGTCGCCGCACCGCTGGCGGTCTGGAAATCAGCGATGTTACTACACAGTTAGTTCAGCAACTAAATTGCTCTGTAGTACTGCTAGGGGAGCCACAACGAACCCAAACTGGTGTTGTTCTACCCAGGACTTCCAGCGTTTCCATGCCCCGGATTTCAATTTAACTAAGGTCAGGATGGCTAATTGGTAATTGTTAAAAGCCATCCTGATCTTAGCTTTCAGGAGCATCCCGTCGAGTGCAAATATACACCTAGAAGAAAGCCGCGCCTCAATACTCCACAAACGAAGCCTAACGAAAGCGGGGTTCCTATTAGCCTACGTTGGCTTTCGCTTTAGAGGCGCGGCTTTCTTCTAGGCTTGGTACGCGAAAGCCACGCCTTGAGTCGTCAGGCATTTTTACCAGCATGGGGATGCCTGTTCGCTTTTTAACTATTTCCTCTCCTTTTTAAGTCTTCTTCCCAGGCTTCTAGTTGCTTTTTTTTCTGCTCTAGGTCTTGTTCCAATGTTTGAATTTGTTCCCGACGCGCTTCCATTTCTAAATTTTTGCGGGCTAATTCCTGACTTTGTAAAGTGAGGTCTTGCCGCCAGTGTTCAGCACGTTCGGCTTCCTGCTGTAAAAAGGTGGGAGTAATGCTACTTGTTAGGTACTGCTGCACTAATTCCAAAACCCAATCTTTCGCTTTTTCAATACTATGAATCTGCTGATTTTCACTTACCTCTACTAAAACTAACCAACCTTCCTTCGGGGATTCGATATCGACGGCGGGAATTACATATTCTTTATCAATCACTGCCCAGGTATTCTCAGAGGTTTGTTTGGCAAGGATTCGCAGTTCTACCCCGCCTGACAATTCATTTTTTTGCACTTCGGCAAAATATCGCATTGCTATCTTGTCTTTAAACGAACACGTCTGGGCACCCTAAGTTTACGGGCGTATTATATCGTAAATAACACTTTTATTCCTATATCGCAGGGAATAAAGTGTTATTGAAGCCGGGATACACCACTGTGTCCCTAGAGACTTTTAGAGCCGCTCCAGTCGCTCACGCAGAATTTCTGCCTGTTTCTCAGCTTCGGCTAGTGAGTCCCGCGCCTTTTGCACCACGTCAGGTGCGGCTTTCTCGACAAAATTGGCATTGCCTAAACGCCCGGAAAGGGATTTGGCTTCGGCTTCAACTTTGCTCAAGTTTTTATCTAGTTTGGCACGTAGTGCGTCCACATCGACGACTCCGGCAAGGGGAATTAAAACTTGGATTGTGCCAACGACACCAGCGATCGCTTTTGGCATAGCACTTTCTTCACTGTTCTCCTGTTCTGGTGGTCTTAAATCGGTTTCTGGGGGATGCGTGTAGCCAAGTTGTTTTGATGCTGTATCATTTTTGTCAATTTTGCCTTTGGCAATAATTTGTGTAACCTTTGACACTACAAAAAGACAAAGAAGCACCACAAATAAAAATGGCAGCAAAAACAAAAATGGTAACAAAATCGGGGCATTGGCACTAGATTTTTCCTTGACAGATGCCGCGAGATTTGGTTCCGTAGAAGACGAGAGGGCAGACTTTACCTCTGCGGATGAATCCGGCTTTAATATTTCGGTAGATGACGGGGTATCTTTTGCGCCCTTGATGGTTAATTTCTCTACCTTTGCCAAGTCTTGAATATAAGACTCCCCTAAGTTTAGGATATGCCGTTCCTTGTCGCTTTGGGTCTGCAAAATTACTGGAACCTTCACCCCAGGCTTGATGTCAGCTTCTGCCCGAAGATTGCGAATGGTGCGGATAGTGCCGAATAGCAATTCAAATTGCTGTTCTTTATCTGGGTCGATGAGTGCGGGATCTGCTTCGGGATAAGATTGTAACGCCAAAGCTTTGCCTTCACCAGCTTGAGTGAGAGTATGCCAAATTTCTTCAGTGATGTGAGGCATGAAGGGATGGAGTAATTTTAGAATCCCTTCCAGCACATAGGCAAGCGTCTGCTGGGCAACTAGCCGCGATGCTGCTGGTGCTTCCGGACGCAGGCGAGGTTTTACCAGTTCAATGTACCAGTCGCAGAAGTCACCCCAAATAAATTCGTAAAGTCCTTTGGCAGCTTCCCCTAGTCCGTAGTTGTCGATGTATTGACTACTTTGCTGCACTACTTGATGGTAGCGGGAGAGAATCCAGCGATCGCATAATTCCAATGCCTCTGTTGCGGGGTTCCCCAGCTGTTGCGGCGTTCGACCATCCAGATTCATCATCACAAACCGGGCAGCATTCCACAGCTTGTTAGTGAAATTGCGCGATGCTTCCACCGATGCCGATTCATCCGTCTTGCGATTGTATTCTAGGCGGATATCTTGACCTGCACCAACCACTTCCTTAATCAGAGAATAGCGCAAAGCATCAGTGCCGTATTTGTCAATCAGCAACAGCGGATCGATACCATTGTTGGCAGACTTAGACATCTTCTTGCCATTCTCATCCAGTACCAAACCGTGGATGTAAACGTCCTTGAAGGGCATTTGACCTGTGAAATGTCCAGCCATCATCGTCATTCTGGCAACCCAGAAGAAGATGATGTCAAAGCCAGTAACGAGGGTAGCGGTCGGGTAGTAAGTTGTCAAATCCTGGGTTTGTTCCGGCCAACCTAGAGTAGAAAAAGGCCACAATCCAGAAGAGAACCAGGTATCTAGCACATCTGGATCTTGTTCTAGTTTGACATTTTCGCCAAATTTTGCAACCGCTTTTTCTTTTGCTTCTGTCTCGTTTTGCGCCACCACAAACGGCGTGTTGTCGGTAATTTCACCACCAGTTTCGCTGACTGCATACCAGGCAGGAATTTGGTGTCCCCACCAAAGTTGGCGAGAGATGCACCAATCTTGTAGTTTGACTAGCCAATCCCGATAAACCTTAGTCCAACGCTGGGGAATAAACTCTGGGGAACTTTTATCGTCTAAGAATTGTAACGCCCGGTCAGCGAGGGGGCGAATTTTGACAAACCACTGAGTAGAGAGGAGGGGTTCGACCGGGACTTTACCGCGATCGCTATAAGGAACCGTATGCTTATAATCCTCTATCTTGACCAAAAACCCGTCTGATTCCAGTCGCTGCACCACATTTTTCCGGGCAACAAAGCGGTCTTGTCCCTGGAACTCCCCAGCATTTTCGTTTAAAGTGCCGTCCTTATTCATGATGTTGATAAACGGCAAATTGTGGCGCTTACCCATCGCAAAGTCGTTGGGGTCGTGGGCTGGTGTCACCTTCACGCAACCAGTCCCAAAGGCAGGATCGACCAATTCATCGGCAATAATCGGAATTTCCCGCTGCATAATTGGCAGCATCAGCGTCTTCCCAATCAAATCTTTGTAGCGGTCATCATTGGGATTCACTGCCACCGCCGTATCTCCCAGCATCGTCTCCGGTCGAGTTGTCGCCACCTCCATAAAGCCAGAACCATCCGTGAGGGGATAGCGGAAGTGCCACAGATTACCGTTAACTTCCTTGTTTTCCACCTCCAAGTCAGAAACCGCAGACTGAGTTCCAGGACACCAGTTCACCAGGTAATTGCCGCGATAGATCAACCCTTCCTCATACATTCGGGTAAAGGCTTCCAGTACCGCTTTAGATAAGCCTTCATCCAGCGTGAAGCGTTCCCGCGACCAATCTACCGAAACGCCCAAACTCCGCAGTTGGTTAACAATCTTACCCCCAGATTCAGTTTTCCACTGCCAAGCTTTTTCGAGGAATGCTTCGCGCCCTAACTCAAAGCGAGTTTTACCTTCTTTTTTAAGTTGCTTTTCCAGAATCGTTTGCACTGCAATACTCGCGTGGTCGGTTCCCGGTACCCACAAGGTATTGCGCCCTTTCATTCGGTGGTAGCGGACGAGGGTATCAATCAGGATACTCTCGAAGGCGTGTCCCATGTGCAAGCTACCCGTGACGTTGGGCGGGGGAATGACGATGCAGTAGGGTTCGCCAGGATGATTGGGGTCTGCTTGGAAGATGTGGTTTTCTTCCCAGAATTTTTGCCACTTGGTGTCGGTGGTTTTGGCGTCGTATTGGCTGGCGAGGGTGGGGATTGTTGCGGTCATGCTGGGAAGACTAAATGAAGAGGGGTTTAACTAAATTTTGCCATACGGTAGGGGGGGTAAGAAGAATGAACTGCTTTGGCGGAGCCTGCGCGGTTTATTTCTCCAAAAAATCCTTGCTTTTAGGTTTTACCATTTTGCACCATGACTTTTAAGTAGTATTGCCAGACTTGTTATTAGCTCAGAAATTATCAAAATTTCTAAATTCATAATCTCAACGCTTAATTAGTTATGGTCAATCATTGAGGATATATCGAGGCTTTTGGTGCAGTTGGAAATCGAAGAGTTATACAAGAATGACTCTGCTGGTAAAAGTATTTCTGTTCCCTTGTGTTGGCGATAGGAGTTTATCTTTACCCCATCAAATTTTAGCAATTCTGCTTTTGTTTGGTTGCGTATTTCTTGGCGATGAGCCAAGTTACCCGGAACAATTATATGTTTACCAAACATATTTTAAGTGTGAATCGGTCTTTAAGGTCAACTTCACCAAGGTTTTAGCTCTGCTTGTAAGCTATATTTACTTACCTTTCAACTACTTTTTTGGCATATAAGGTGCTGAAGATCCAATAATGACAATTTTAGTTTATTTGATGCGATCACGTCTTGGAGACAGAGGTTTGACACTTCCGGCTAGCTGAAAGCTAAAGAATCTACTCAAGCCATTCCGATGATTTTTCTGAGCGCGCTTTGCGAAACGGCGGATAAAGTCAGAAAGTGGAGTTCTATTGCTCTGGATTACGGCCCTCCAGTATGAATGCGATCACTTGTATATGCTAGTAGGCGCGATCGCTTATATCGTCAAGGGCTGTCTTGATACTTTTAGCAAAACTTTACTATTTGGCAGTGGTTGGTTGGCAAATACTAACTTCTATTTCTAAATGTTTAGCTTTATTTAGCTTTGGAAAAATTGGTGATTGGCTGGGAAATATAAATAAAGCTAGGTAAAATCCGGTACGCATCCATCTACTCTTACGTCAGTTCGCACTATCTATTACTTCTACAAAATAATGCTTACTCTTCCCACCTACGAACTTACTCAAGTTTTGCATGAAGGTATATCTACAATTATTTATCGCGCTTCCAGACAGTTAGATAAAGCTTCCGTAATTGTTAAAGCCCTTAAAGCAGAGTATCCCACTCTGGAAGAGCTGAGTCGGTTAAGACATGAATATAAAATTTTAGAAAATGCAGTAGATATAGAAGGAATTGTTAAGCCCCTAGCTTTAGAAAATTATAACAACGGTTTAGCGCTAATTTTGCCAGATTTTGGGGCAGAATCGCTGAAAAAATATTTAAGCGATCGCTCTCTGGAAGTAACTAAATTCCTAAATATAGCCATACAGCTAGCATCCACCTTAGCACAACTGCATCAAGCCCAAATTATTCATAAAGATATTAAGCCTGACAATATTGTAATTAACCCGCAAACCGGGCTAGTTAAATTCATCGACTTCAGCATTGCATCCAGCCTAGAGAGAGAAAATCAAACGCTTGGCAACCCCAACTTACTAGAAGGCACACTCGCCTATATGTCGCCAGAGCAAACTGGCAGAATGAATCGGTCAATTGACTATCGCACCGACTTTTATTCCTTGGGCGTTACGTTTTATGAAATGCTAACGGGTAAATTGCCTTTTGAAGCGCTTGAACCGCTGGAATTAGTACATTGCCATATTGCTAAAGTTCCAGTTCCACCTCATCAGGTCAATTCACAAATTCCTGAAGCTATTTCAAATCTGGTAATAAAATTATTAGCTAAAACTGCTGAAGAACGCTATCAAAGTGCGGAGGGATTAAAATTTGACTTAGAAACTTGCTTGCTAAAACTGCAAACTACTGGAACGATTTCTAATTTTATACCCGGTAGTGCAGATAAAGCAGCTCAATTACTGATACCACAAAAACTTTATGGTCGTGAAGCAGAAGTTACTACCCTTCTGAAAACATTCGATCGCGTTGCTGCTGGCACGACGGAAATAATGCTGGTATCGGGTTACTCCGGCATTGGTAAAACTGTTTTGGTGAATGAAGTTCACAAACCTATTGTACGGCAACGTGGCTATTTTATTGCCGGAAAGTTTGACCAGTTTAAACGGAATATTCCTTATGCTTCTTTAATTCAAGCTTTCCAATCGTTAATTCTGCAACTGCTAACCGAAGGCGAAATAGAAATCCAAGCTTGGAAAGAAAAATTGCTATCCGCTTTAGGCGATAACGGACAAGTTATTATCGATGTTATCCCTGAAGTCGAATTAATTATCGGCAAGCAGCCACTCGTACCGGAACTAGGAGCAACAGAGTCTCAAAACCGTTTTAGTCGGGTTTTTAAACAATTTATTAGCGTGTTTACAACAGAAAAACACCCTCTTGTTGTGTTTCTGGATGACTTGCAGTGGGCGGATTCGGCATCGCTGAAATTAATCGAACTATTGATAACCGATAGCGATAGCAAGTATTTATTGCTCATTGGCGCGTATCGAGATAACGAAGTTTTTCCCACCCATCCGACTGTCCAGACAATTGAAAAAATTCAAAAAACAGCTGCGTCGGTAAATAATATCGTACTCAGCCCGTTACAACTCGTTCATGTTGAAGAATTAATCGCCGATACTTTAAATGAATTTATTTGTTCGGGATCGCTATCTGTAGAAACACAAAATTTAGCGTCTCTACTTTTAAACAAAACCCAAGGCAATCCCTTCTTTTTAACTCAACTCCTCAAAACTCTTTATCAAGAAAATTTACTAGGTTATGACTTACACTCAAGTGAGTGGCAGTGGAATATTGAGCAAATTCTGGCAATTGGCATCACTGATTATAATGTTGTTGAGTTGATTGCTAGAAATATTCGTAAACTGCCGGATGAGACACAGAAAGTATTAAAACTAGCAGCTTGTATTGGCAACAGTTTTAATTTAGAAGTTTTGAGCGTTGTCAATGAAGAAACCACCTTAGTTACTGCTGTACAGTTGTGGTCTGCACTTCAGGCAGGTTTGATTTTACCCCTAAGCAATGATTACAAAATCCCTCTAGTATTTAATCAGGAGGAATTCGGCGGGATTACCTTAACAGATGTCAAGGTTGATTACAAGTTTTTACATGACCGCGTGCAGCAAGCGGCTTATTCTCTAATCCCAGATGAAGAGAAAAAACAGACTCACCTGAAAATTGGTCAATTACTACTGCAAAATACAACGCCTCAAGAACGAAAAGAAAATATTTTCGCACTGGTTAACCAACTCAATTATGGTACTGGCTTACTAACTTCTGAGCCGGAAAAATACGAACTATCTCAACTCAATCTTATCGCTGGTCAAAGAGCCAAAGCAGCAACAGCCCACGATTCCGCCGTTAAATATTTGCAGGTGGGTTTATCTCTTCTGGTAAGAGATAGCTGGGAAAGCCAATATGAATTGACATTAGCACTGCATGAGGAAGCAGCAGAAGCAGCTTTTTTGGGCGGTAATTTTGAAGGAATGCAGAGATTCGTTGAGATAGTACAGAACTCTGCCAAAACGCTGTTAGACAAAATTAAAGTGTATGAAGTCCAGATTCAAGCTTATGTTTCGCAGAACAAGCTACTAGAAGCAGTTAATACAGCGTTAGAAGTTTTAAAGCTGTTAGGGGTGGAGTTTCCCCAAGAGCCGAAACCGTCAGATATTGGGCAAGCACTAGGGGAAACTGCGGCAATTTTGAATAGGAAGCCAATTGAGCAATTAATTGACCTGCCTCAAATGACTGAGCCTTATAAACTAGCAGCGATGAGACTTATGTCAAGTATCTTTGCTCCTGCATACGTTGCTGCACCAGAACTGGTTCCCTTGACGGTGTGCAAACAAATAGCTTTATCCATCAAATATGGTAATGCTTCCGTGTCTCCCTTTGTTTATGCCAATTATGGTCTTCTTCTTTGTGGCATTGTCGGAGATATTGATTCAGGTTATCAGTTCGGCCAATTGGCTTTAACTCTAGTGTCAAAGTTAAATGCTAAAGAAATCAAAGCTAAGACAATTGCCATAGTAAATATATTTATCCAACCTTGGAAAGAGCATCTTAGAGAAACGTTAGAACCTTTCGTGTCAGCTTACGATAGCGGAATGGAGACGGGAGATTTAGAATGGGCTGCCTTCGGTCTACTAGAGTACTCCTATTTCGCTTACTTTAGCGGCAAAGAACTGGCTGTCCTTGAAAGAGAGATGGCAAGAAACAGAGATGCTATTCATAAAATCAAGCAAGAAACAGCACTTTATTATATAGAAATATATTGGCAGGCCGTCTTAAATCTGCTTGGAAAGAGTGAAAATCTATGTCGTCTAAAGGGTGAAGCCTGCGATGAGCAGATAAGGTTGCCATTGCATCAACAAGCAAAGGACACAGTGGGAGTTGCCTACATATATTGGAACAAACTTTTACTTAGTTACTGGTTTGAAAATTACTCGGAAGCAATTGAAAATACTGCCATAGCAGAGAAGTATTTGGAGGCGGTAGTAGGATTACCCCTCGTTCCTCTCTTCCATTTTTACGATTCTTTAGTATGGCTAGCCGTGTATACCAATAGCTCGCAGTCTAAACAACAGGAAATTCTCAAACGGGTACAAGCGAATCAAGAAAAAATGCAGAAATGGGCGCATCATGCCCCAATGAATCATCTGCACAAATTTTATTTAGTAGAGGCAGAACGGCATCGGGTTTTAGGAGAAAAAGTAGAAGCGATAGAGAATTACGATCGCGCCATTGCCCTCGCTAAAGAAAACGAGTATATCAACGAGGAAGCACTCGCTTATGAACTCGCCGCCAAATTTTATCTGTCATGGGGTAAAGAAAAAATTGCCCGCACCTACATGACCGATGCTTATTATGCCTATATGCGTTGGGGGGCTATTGCTAAAGTCAAGGATTTAGAGTCAAGATACCCGCAATTAATAGCGCGATCACTTGTCACAGAAACCCCCTTTAACTTCGACTTAACTGGAACAATTACCAGTCTAACCACCACAGGTAGCCAGGCAGAAATTCTGGACATGGCTTCAGTAATAAAAGCGTCTCAAGCCATTTCCGGTGAAATTGTCTTAGAAAACCTGCTAGAAAAATTAATGAAAATATTGATAGAAAATGCAGGTGCTGAAACTGGCTTGCTCATTTTATCAAAGCAGGGTCAATTCTTTATAGAAGCAGCCGGAAATAAAGAGCAAGTACAAGTGCTGCGATCGCTTCCTGTATCAACCAGCCAGCAGCTACCTGTCTCAGTAATAAACTACGTCACCAGAACTCAAAAAGATGTCGTTTTAAACGATGCCGTTCAGGAGAAAATATTTAACACCGATCCTTATATCATCCAAAATAATCCAAAATCTCTCCTGTGTGTCCCCATCATCTATCAAGGCAAGTTAACTGCGATTCTTTATCTAGAAAATAATCTAATTGCCGGTGCATTTACGCCGAAACGTATAGAAGTTCTACGGATATTATCCTCGCAGGCGGCAATTTCAATTGAGCATGCTCGTTTGTACACCGATTTAGAAGTAGCCAACGCGAGTTTAGAAGCGAAAGTAGAAGAACGAACCCAAGAGTTACAGGAAAAAAATGTGCGCTTGCAAACAGCAGAAACAGTCGCACAATCTGCCAACCGTGCCAAAAGTGATTTCCTCGCGAGTATGAGCCACGAACTCCGCACACCACTTAATGGCATATTGGGTTATGCTCAAATCCTCAAACGCGATAAAACTATAACTGACTCGCAAAAAGATGGTTTAAATATCATTCACCAGTGCGGCGAACACTTGCTGAACTTGATTAATGAAGTTCTAGATTTATCCAAAATCGAAGCTAGAAAGATGGAACTCCATCCGACAGAATTTCATTTTACAGAATTTCTAGAAGGCCTAGCTGAAATCTGCCGCATTAAGGCGCGACAAAAAGGCATTTCATTAATTTATGAACCGATTACATTACTTCCTACCGGAGTCCGAGCGGATGAACAAAGGCTGCGGCAAGTATTAATTAACTTACTAGGAAATGCCGTAAAATTCACTCAAACTGGCGGAGTTGCTTTTAAGGTAGGTTATCACGAAGGCAAGATTCGGTTTCAAGTGGAAGATACGGGATTGGGGATGGCACCAGAACAATTAGAAGAAATATTTTTGCCCTTCCATCAGGTCGGAGACCACAACCTCAAAACTGAGGGAACTGGATTGGGATTGGCAATTAGCCGTCAATTAGTTGAGTTGATGGGTGGCGAAATTAAAGTAAAAACTACCTTGGGTAAAGGTAGCATTTTCTTCTTTGATTTAGACTTGCCGGAAGCCTCTGACTGGGCCGATAATAGGAAAGAGTACAAACTAAATATACAAGGTTTCAAAGGCTATAAGCGTAAACTTATCATAGCAGATGATAAAAAAGAAAATCGCTCACTATTGGTCAAAATGTTATCGCCTTTAGGGTTTGAGATAGTGGAAGCAACAGATGGTCAAGACTGTCTAAATAAGGCTGAGGAATTGAATCCTGATTGCATCTTAATGGACTTGATGATGCCTCAGTTGAATGGTTTTGAAGCTACCCGAAGGATTAAGCGATCGCCAGAACTAAAAGATGTGGTAGTGATTGGCACTTCCGCCAGCGTTTTTGAGTTCGATCAGGACAAAAGCAAGGAGGCGGGTTGCAACGATTTTCTACCCAAACCTATTCGAGTAGAAGACCTGTTAGATAAGTTAAACGTTCACTTAAACTTGGAGTGGGTTTATGAGGAAAGCAATAGTGAAAATGCAACTATGCACGCAGAAGAAAATTCTCAGGATACTAGACTCAAAACTCAGCATCCGCTTGTAGCCCCTCCTACAGAAGAGATTGCTGCTTTGTTGGATTTAGTAATGATGGGCGATCTCAATAGTATTGTCGAAAGAGCGGTTAACCTGGAAAAAAAAGATGTGATGTTTGCGCCTTTTGCCAGGGAAATACAGGAATTAGCTAAAGGTTTTCAGGTTAAGAAAATACGCGATCTCCTTAAAAATGTAGGAATAAATAAATGAAAAGCACAAATACTAATAACGGCGTAATTTTAATCGTTGATGACAACCCAACTAATTTAAAAGTCCTGTTCAAGTTTCTGGCTGACTCTGGCTTCAAAGTTTTGGTAGCTGAGGATGGCGAAGATGCGATCGCGCAGGTGGATTATGCACTGCCAGACCTCATCTTATTGGATGTACTCATGCCTGGAATGGATGGCTTTGAAACTTGCCGCCACTTGAAAGCTAAGGAATCAACGAAAGAAATTCCCATAATTTTTATGACGGCGCTTTCTGAAACGGTGGATAAAATTACAGGCTTGAGTCTTGGAGCCGTAGACTATATTACTAAACCACTTCAGCATGAAGAGGTTTTAGCCCGTCTCAAGGTTCATTTAAGCTTGCGAAATCTAACTAAAAAGTTACAAGATCAAAACGTGCGTCTTGAAGAGGAGATTGAAGAGCGTGCAAAGGTAGAGGCAGCTCTCTTAACGCTCACTTCTGAATTAGAAATACGAGTTGCAGAAAGAACGGCTGAACTTTTCCAATCAAATCAGCTGTTGACGGGGTCGAATGAGCAGCTGAAACAAGAAATCCAAGAACGCATCACTACGGAAACTGCATTGCAGAAATCAGAAGCACGTTATCGAGAACAAGCCAATCAGCTAGAACTTGCCTTTCGCAAACTTAAAGAAACTCAAAGCCAATTAGTTCACAGTGAAAAAATGTCCAGCTTGGGACAATTGGTTGCAGGGGTGGCACATGAAATTAATAATCCTGTCAACTTTATCTACGGCAATCTTACCCACGCGCATCATTATAGCCAAGACATTCTCGGACTCTTGAAGCTCTATATTAAGTATCTTCCATCACCGCCGCCGGAGATTCAGGAGTACGTTGAGGCTATAGATTTGGAGTTTTTGATTGAAGATTTGCCCAAATTGCTAGCTTCGATGAAGGTGGGAGCCGATCGCATCCGGGAGATTATTCAGTCGTTGCGACATTTTTCCCGTGTGGATGAAGCCCAAATGAAGCCAGTGGATATTCATGCTGGGCTGGATAGCACGCTGTTGATTTTGCACAATCGGTTTAAACCTAGTGCTAACCATCCAGGTATTCAGCTTGTCAAAGAATATAGCAAGCTGCCACCAGTAGAGTGTTATGCAGGGCAGCTCAACCAGGTGTTTATGAATTTGATTGCCAATGCAATTGATGCGTTGGAGGACTATGACAAAAACCGATCGCCCGAAGAAGTTTACTGTTCCCTGAGCTTAATTCGTATTCGCACGGAAGTAACCGATAGTAACTTCGTGACTATTCGGATTGGGGATAATGGCCCTGGTATAGCACCTGAAGTACGCGATCGCCTATTCGACCCGTTCTTTACAACGAAACCCCCAGGTAGAGGTACTGGTTTGGGCTTGTCTATTAGCTACCAAATTGTCGCCTCCAAACACGGTGGTCAGATAATGTGTATTTCAGCGCCGGGACAGGGAGCCGAGTTTATAATTAAAATTCCGATTCGACGACAGCCTCTGGAATCGGCTTGCCAATTAGGTAAGTTGGAAAAAAAAAGCATAATTTCGGCTAGTCTCCGGTAAGTGTCTGTCTACCGAAATCTGCGGGGCTAAAGCCCCGCAGAAAATTACGCAATTTCAAGTAACTTTGCGCTCAGATCCCAGTGCTTTTTAGCTTTGTTCTCATCGCTAACTTGGTCAGATTTTTGCACAAAAGACTGACAACCTGGTTTCTGGGGATTTCCCCAACTCCAATATACACCAGGCTTTAGCTTTGCTTATAAGCAGCATTTCCTTACCTTTTTTACCTATTCAACTACTTTTTTGGCATATTAGGTAATCAAGAGCCAGAATTATTTTTCGTTCTCCAGCTTTTGCATTATCGGCTAAGACTAATAAATAATTTTTTTCTAGTTTAAATGTATAATTTGTTACAGACGAATAGCCAAGAGGATGTGGCGATCTAAGGTATAAGGTAGGCGATCGCTGCCGCGACTCACTCGCCTATTCGCAGTAATCCATGCCGGACACCATAAAACAGCCGATTTAGTAATGTTTGTTCTTGTTCGTCCAGCCAATCCTTAGCTAGTAGGACATACTTCAGCTGATACTGGTTAATACGAGTAATCCGCCGCGAGACAAATATCTGAGCAACGATATCTTCAATAGTGACTTCGATAGGAAAAAACTCAATCGGCATAATCATAGAAGAAATTTGATATTACCAATTTCAACTTTTTCCGTAGAATCCTAAGCGATCGCAATCTATAAAATCAGGTGACAAAGCTCTAACAACTCTGTGATCCCTGTCATTGCGCGAGTGAAAACCTAAGCGATGCCTCAAATTTTGACAAACCACCGTTGGCGATACATCGCGTAGCAAATCGCCCACCAGAACAACAATGTTAGTACGGCAAACACCAGGGAAGCATTCATCGGACTTGCCCAAGGCAAAAATAAATGTTCGTAGATCCAGGTGTAAGTGCTGGGTGCGTTTTCGGCAGTTCCGATTTTAGTTTTGACGAGAATTTTAATCAGCAGAACGGAAGCGACGAAGACGAAGATAGCATTCAACCCCATCACTTCAAACGGTTTCCCCCAGCGGCGATTTCGGACTTCAATTAATTCATAACAGGCTGCTAGTAATAGCAACGCCCAACCAGAACTGAAGAGGACGTAGGAACTCGTCCACAACCTCTTGTTGATGGGAAATACCAAACCCCACGCCCAACCTACACCCAAGCAACCGATACCAAACAGTACCAAACCGATACTGGTGCGCCTCTGGACAGGTTGGAGACGTAACCAGTCACCTGTAAAGTAGCCAATGAGGACGGTGACAATTGCTGGGAGAGTGCTGAATAAACCTTCGGGATCTCCCATCGTTTTAAAAGCGTCGCCTGGATGCAGATGCTTTGTACCAATTATCAAGCGATCGATATAAGAGGCGAAGTTTCCTTCCGGCGATGATAAGTTTCCAGCCCCATAACCGGGAACGGGAATAAAAGACATCGCTACCCAGTACCCAATGAGTAATAGTAGCGCGATCGCCCACTGTCCTTTTCGCGGTACGTTGATAACTATCAAAGCGGCAAATAGGTAGGCTAAGCTAATGCGCTGCAACACTCCCATGATCCGGATGGTGTCCCAGTTGTAAGTCCAGAAACCATTCAGCAACAAACCGAGGACAAACAGAATTGCCACCCGGCGGAAAATTCGCCTGTACACGGCGGCGGTGGGACGGTTCCCTTCGTTGTACTTGGAAAGGGAAAAGATCATTGCCACACCAACTATAAATAAGAAGAAGGGAAAAACTAAGTCTGTCGGCGTGCAACCGTGCCATTTGGCGTGTTCCAAAAACGGATAAACTTGGTCGGCGACTCCCGCTTTATTGACGAGGATCATGCCTGCGATCGCTATCCCGCGAAATACATCGAGTGAAGTTAAGCGCATAGTTAATTTACAGAAGTGTTCCAGTTGCTAAACGAAAGGTTGAGTAATTTTCATCCCTCTGTAGGAATAAGACAATCACTGTGATGATTAAGTTAGCATCGCGGGGTAGAAAATCAAAACGATTAATATTAAAGTAAACAGAGTGCAATGGTAGTTCTTGCTCTTCAACCACAGAGTAAGCAGAAATTTTTTGCCTTTTTAGAGGATTAATATGAATCCAGAAGATTTTATGAAAATAGCGCTGGAAGAAGCAAAGATTGGAGATGCTCCTTACGGTGCAGTTATCGTTAAAGATAATCAAATAGTCATTCAAGCCCACAATACTGTAAAGACGGATAGCGATCCAACTGCCCACGCAGAAGTTAACGCGATTCGCGGTTTAACAACCAAAATTAAGAATCCTTCTTTAGAAGGTTATACGTTATATACAACTTGCGAACCATGCCCAATGTGTACGGCAACTTGTATTTGGGCAGGAATATCGGAAATAGTAATTGGGGCTTCGATTCAAGATTTGATTGATGCTGGTGTTTCTCAAATAAATCTCAGCAGTGAAGAAATTATTGCGAAGGGCTTTAAGAAAATAAAAGTTACGAAAGGTCTTTTGAAGGAGGAATCTCTGCAATTATTTAAGCGTTAATTCGGCTCATCAAGCTGCGGTAAAAATAAATTGGCGAAAATTGCGGATCGAGTGCGACCGCGCAATTTTAAGCTGCTTAAAATATTGGTTACGTGGTTTTTCACTTTCCCTTCAGAAATATAAAAAGTTTGGGCAATTTTTCAATAATGGCACCAGCGCCAATTAAACGCAAAACTTCCCTTTCTCTGGGTGTTCTTTCATCCCAAAGAAAGGGGAGCCATTAGTCGGTTGTTAGTTGTTAGAAGCTGTTTGTAAATAAATTTTAAGATGCCTGAACTACTCTCTGTGGCTAGATCCTCCCTAATCCTCGTTAAAAAGCAGGGAACCGCGTCAAAAGCCTGAAGTCCGGGATCTACACCTTTGCTTACAAACAGATTGTTAGAGATGCGATGGACTTTACTTGTGCTTGTCTAGCACAAAATTCAGTAGAAAAATCGGCAACCTTTACGGCTTTTATATTACTAAGTCAATTCGTAGTTACCCGGAATAAAGATGTATTAATTAATAAATTCATATGTAATTAATATAGCTTTACTATAACTTTAATGAAAGCTTTGATTTTTGCTTTTATTATCAGTTGAGATACAAAGGAAAAAACAATGAAAAAACTCTTGACATTAGCAGCTTTAACGCTCTTTATTCCGTTATTTCATGCGAAAGCCGAAGCAGCCACTATGATTAAGGTTTCGCAAGAATCAAGGGCAGGAGCCGGTGACTTTAACAGCAACATTTTAGGATATATCAAAGCCTTCAGTACCGCCAAGACAGCAGTTGAGTATTATAAGTACAGTTCGCACTACTACGGTGGATTGTCTAATGATGCCTCACCAGAGTTAACTGCTAAGCAATCTCACCTTTTCTTTGTAGATGCTGCCGATGGGCTATCACTATTCACTGTTCATGATAAGCCGGGTAATGTAATTGGTGGCGCAGCAAAAATGCGTTTCGATTTGTTGGGGGATACCGCCTCATTAAAGATGGTGGACGATCCGGGGGAAGCGATTGCATCTGCTGACGGCACTGTCTTCATCGCAGATCACGCCTGGTCGCCCTGCTGCACTGATGGTTTAGCTATAGGTTCCCTGGATGGCAACTGGGAAATGAAGGTGCAATTCAATGGCTGGTACAGAGGGTTGAACGGATGGAAAGCTTATTCATCGTCGTCCAAATCGTCAACTATTTCGCTGGCGATGCAAAATTATCGGAGAGTTCAATTAAACGTAGTACCCGCTTCTATCCCTGAGCCTTCTAGCATTGCCTCTATAGTTTTTGCTGGTTTTCTGGCACTAGCTGTACTTGGTCGCCAACCCAAGGACATTTTGTAAAAGATTATCCGTGACGAAAGTCATGGTTGGGTTTAGGACTTTCCTCGGATGCAATCGAGAATATTTTTTGTTTACTATAGAGAGAACGAACCGGAAAAAGGATAGACCACGGTGAAACTTAAACTGATTTCGATGTTAGCTGGAGCGGTTGTATTTTTCGTTCCCTTCACTTCAAGTGCAGCTTTTGCCCAAACCAATTCGCCAAGCGCCCCGGCATCTAGCGGATTGATGGGTATCGAATTAACTCCGCAACAAAAAACTAAAATCGAACAGATTCGCAGTAATACTCGATCCCAAATTGAAAATATTCTGACGGCAGAGCAAAAAAATAAATTTAAAGCTGCTGTGGGACAAGGTCAGGATATGCGTAGGGCTTTCGCGGCGATGAATTTATCTGACCAGCAGAAAACTCAACTGCAAGGTATTTTTCAGTCGGCAGCATCGCAGTTTTCCGCAACGCTTACTCAAGAACAGCGGCAGACAATCATGGAGAATATGCGATCGCGTCAGCAGCCGCAACAAAACCCGAAATAAGTTTCATCAGCATCAAATAAAACATTATGAACTTGTCTGTTGTTAAAGTCGATTTTTTCCCTCAGATTTAATATGCTGGGGCGGAATGTTCCGCAAATTGTGGAAATTGAGAAATTGCGATCGCTTCCAGAAACCTCTTTTGGTTGCACCTTAGCTGATTTTCTCGACTCCCATCACCTGTGCAACCATTACTGGGGAAGCTGACTTTCGGCAATGTGCAAGCCTTGTCTGGCGTTGAATTAGGTGCAAATGCGGGGCAGCCATTGTGTCTGCCTCAGCAGCCATCAAGGATTTTATATTAGGGTGTTCATCACATTTTTAATGCCATTATTAAATTTATTTTTTCCCCCATTAGCGGGGTGTCGAACTTTCTGAAAAGCCAATCCTATTTTTGCGAGAGTTTTTTCAGCTTCGTTTCCGACAGCAACAAGACTATTTATATCAAATAATATAATTAATTCTTTTAAGAAATACTCCCCAATGTTTATTTCTTCTGTAGTGGGCGTTCGATTAGATTGCTGATTTCCAACTTTAAAAGGATGAAAAGGGAAGGCATTCCAAAGTAAAGGGATTTGCTGATACTTTACCAAGGTTTCCCAAACAATGGTTGCACTCTGCTCTTTATAAACTCGATCAAATTCATTAGTTTTCCGGTAGCCCCTGGATTCGCCAAATAATCTAATTTCATCAAATCCATTTAATAGAATAAATTCGCTGGTAAAAGGAACACCTGTTAAACGACATCCTCTATGCCCTGGAGCTTCTCCAACTAACAAAAATTGCGGGTTTCTTTCTGCTAGATGTTTCAAGTATAAAAATAAATTATCTCTTCTGACTTCATTTACCAAAAAGTCATACGAATACTGATTAAATACATTATTGCCAGATTTAAAGTTAGATAGCTCTTTGATAAATTTGTGAAATTTATCTTTCATTTTATTGGGCGTTATCAAAGAATTAGCATCAGATTTGAAGAGAAAAAAGAGAGAATAAATCGGAAGCAACCTATAGTAACTTTGGTAGTCAACCCCTCCCCCCGCATTCTAAGTGTAGTCGAATCAGCTAAGATAGCAAGGCAAACGTGAACCGTAACAGGATAGGGAAACTCCGGTGTAATTCCGGGGCTGTGCCGCAGCTGTGAGCGATTTTTGTCCTTGGCTATGACGAATCGTTAGCCAGAATGCCTACCTGTTGCGAGGCGCATTCTATATTCCTGCGTTGCACGGGAAAAAAGTTGTAAATCCATGCCTACTATCAATTCAACCACTCTGATTACTCAGTCCTTGGAATTATCGCCACTACCGCTACACCGCCCCTTATTGATGATTGGTCATGGGACAAAAGATAATGACGGACGGCAGAGTTTGCTGGATTTTGCGGCAGCATATCAAGCTTTAGACACCTCTAGACCTGTTCTTCCTTGTTTTCTAGAACTCACTGGCCCGACAATTCAGGAGGGGGTAGATCGGTGTGTGGAGGAGGGTTACACGGAAATTTCGGTGTTGCCGATTTTGCTATTTGCCGCGCGACACAATAAGTTTGATGTGACCAATGAGTTAGACCGGGCAAGGGCTAGACATCCCCAGTTAAAGTTTTACTATGGGCGACATTTTGGGATTACGCCTGGGATTTTGGATTTGTGGCGATCGCGTCTTGCTGAACTAGACCAACCTCAATGGAACCGTTCAGACACCGTACTGCTGTTTGTCGGTCGCGGTTCCAGCGATCCCGATGCTAATGGCGACGTTTATAAACTTGCCCGGATTGTGTGGGAAGGTAGCGGTTATCAGACTGTGGAAACTTGCTTTATCGGCATTACCCACCCACGTCTAGAAGAAGGTTTCCGTCGCGCCAGACTCTACCAGCCTAAACGAATTATTGTCCTGCCTTATTTTCTGTTTACAGGAGTCCTGGTTAAAAAGATATTTGAAATTACTGCCCAGCAGCAAGAACAATATCCCGACATTTCCATGACTTGTCTGCCAGAAATGGGCATTCACCCGCAGTTGTTGTCTGTATTGCGAGAACGGGAAATCGAAACCCAGCTGGGACAAGTGCAGATGAATTGTGAAATGTGCAAATTCCGACTAGCAGCAGTTGGGAACGGTAACGGACACACTCACGATCATCACCACCATGACCACAGTCACGACCATTCCCACGCCGCCGCCGATCCCTATGCGAATTTAGAGCGTTACCATGAGAAGATTTGGCAAGCGCCTTGAACAAATGGGTAATAGGTAGTAGGTAATAGGTAATAGGGCTAGATTTTCCTACCAATTACCCATTACCGTTTACCTAAAACTTATGTCTAAAGAATTTTCAATTGGTGAGCGAGTCCGGGTGGTAGCATTGCCACCATACGTCAAAACAGCGGAACCGATGCCAATGCTGCGTCCTCCTGATGTGATTCAGCTTGGGGAAGAAGGCATCGTTATGGATCGTCGTCCGGGAGGATATTGGGGTGTCCGGTTTTCGACGGGAGCTTTTTTGATGGATAGCCAGTATATTGAGGCTGTGTCCGTGACAACTGAATCAATCCAGTCAGGGGAAGAGGTGACGGATAGGACAGCGCACACCACATCACCTGAACAAAAGTATTTTGTTGACCCCAGCTGAGTAGAAGGATGCGATCGCACTCCTTGTATGCTGCTATAGGTAGCTACTCGCACTCTATTTTTTGTAGCGTTCTGTGCGATGACGGTTCGTTTTTTGGTAGAGTGCGATCGCTCATTCCCCGAAAGTCAATAATCCCCAGCAGTAATCAAATCTATTTCAAAATATAGCTGACCCCTGCTGCCAAATGTACCGTGAATCATATTCTGCCTGTGGCTCCCGTCTCACTCAAACAAAACATAAAATGGATCGCATTTGGATGTTTTTGACGTGCTTTTTGACTAGCGGCTTCTTTATCAGCATCAATGAAATAATCGCCACTGTCTGGTTCAACCGCAATATACCAGCCATAGTGTTCCTCGATTAAATTGGGGCGCACTCGCTCAAAAATTATCCGACAACGCTTATGAAAAGCTTCATTTTCAGCTTTGCGTCTGTGTTTTTTTGGAGTTGCTTCAGTCATAGTATTAAACATCTGTTCCAATTACTTTTATTTTAACCAAAAAAGTTGAAAAACTATGGTTATGAATTGAAGAGTTTTAGGAAGAAAGGAAAGCGATAGCACTCTTTTCTTCCTTTAGTTCGTGTCTTTGTGGCTAATTTATTTTAACTACTTGCCCTAACACTGAGAATTAAACTATCGAGTTCCAACTGCATATGAAAACAGACTTTTTCATAGCAATCATTTACATAATCCCGACAAAGAGCTGCGTCACGACCATAACGCTCAAATACAATTGGCGCACATACGCGAGTATGAATTTGTATTGGTAGGGGAAAATTTGGTAAAGGGCCAATTCCCAAAACCCAAGGCAACCCCAAATAAATCGGAAAAACACCCGTATCCAAATCTAATTTCCAGGGAAAACCCCATTCATGTAGTTGGCGTACCTGGTCATAAAAATCTGCCAAAACAATCAGAGTATCGTGAGCGCCATAAGAAATAATTGGTACAATTGGCACCTCTTCCCGTAGCGCCAATTTAATAAATCCCTTACGCCCTGCAAAATGAATGCGATCGCGCATATAGTAGGGACGAAACAAATCTTCAGCACCTCCGGGATAGACCAGAACAGAAGCATCTCGCTGAAGGGCAGCGATCGCCATCTTCGGATGAGCAATAACTGCCCCTACCCCTGAGCCAGGGATGGCGAAAATAGGAGACTTCCAAGCCGCCGGGTGCATTAGCCCGTAAATCAGGCGCTCGTAACCAAACCTCCGAAACCAGTCATACATGAACATAGACGTATCGGGTGAAGCCAAGCCGCCATTATGGGAACCGACAATCAGCATTTTTCCCGACTGGAGCATGTGATGCCAGCCATCAGTTTGAACCCGAAAATAGTAGCGGTAAAACCATTCCCAAATCGGCATCCAAGATTTAATTGCATCGGGACTTCGCTCTTCTAAAGACCAACCATCAAATCGATCGTGAGATGCTTTACCCGTATTCAGCAAACTGTTTGTAAAAGTTTCAAAATAATCAAACAATGGTTCTCAACCGCCTTAAACATAGGGAGTGGGGATTGGGGACTGGGGGCTGGAGGCTAGGTAGTGAGGGCTGGGGACTAGGGACTGGGTAAGATTCTCCCCAATCCCCAATCCCCAATCCCCAATTCCCAATTCCCAATTCCTTCATTTTCGCGGAAGGTCGGGCCAAAGGAGAGCGATCGCTAGCCGTACTGATTCCCCCACCATCGAAAAACGAGCTGCCTTTGCCGCCATTTCCTCCCAGCGTAGCAACTGCTGCTGGAACATCGGGTCAAGACGCGCCCGCTTCACAATTGCCTGACTAATAACTGACTTTTGGATTTCCTCTGTCGAGATCCCCTGAGTTTTAAGGAAATTCAAAAGCCGCTGTACGCTGTCCACAAACTGGTCTGGCGTTTGGGAGAGGATAATCATTTGGATTTGCTTGACCACTTCTTGATACATCCGCAGCCGCTGATCTGGTGAGGGTGGCGGTGGCGTTGGTTGTGGTGGCTGTACTGTTTCTATCACATTTTCTGAGCGAGGCTTGATTTGCAGCAGATCCAATATGGCTTGGCGAGAAGAAGCGACCCGCCCAAGCATTTCCGGGTACAACTCGCCAACCCGTTGAGCAAGAGTTTTGGCATTCACAAAATGGCTGGATACCAGCCGCAGCAGATACCGAGCCTCTAATTGTTCGTAAGACTTAATACTCAGTTCTAAGTCAGGACAATCGAGTTGTACCTGAGCCAGCGTAAAGACCAGCGCTTCCCAGTTAGGAGATTCTTGCAAAAAAACTTCTATTGTGGTGGAGCCATTAGTATCATTTTTGCCATGTTCGGGATCTTGCTTGCCTAGTTCCCCCGGCTGGAAATCGCGACCCACAGGAAAGCGATCGCTTGGTTTTTTAGTAGTGTAATTGAACCGGGTAAAAACATAACGACAATCAACCTTGGAAAAATCTACATCCTCAATGTGCCAATTACTGATGCAACAGCCAGTCATGTGTGCCTGATCGAGATTGGTGCGAATTAGATGACTCTCCAAAAGACAGGCATCGACCAAATTAGCCTCACTTAAAGTGGCATCACTCAAATAAGCACCGCTCAAATCTGCCCGTTGCAGATCCGCAGAGCGTAAATTTGCCTCGCTCAAATCGGCACGTAACAGATACACATCTTGCAAGATAGCTCGTAATAAATAAGCTTTTCTTAAAGTTGCCTTGAGTAAATAAGCCCCAGTCAGATTCACCCGACTCAAATCAGCACCGTTAAGAATTGCTTCGCTCAAATCTGCCCCCGCCAGAATTGACCGATGCAAGTTTGCGTCACTCAAATTTGCCCCTCGCAGGTAAGCGGCGGTAAGGTCAGCTTCCGTTAAATTGGTGCCAACCAACTTCGCCTCTCGTAAATTTGCTTCTTCCAGATGAGCTTCCCGGAGATTTGCGCCACTGAGGTTAGCGCTAATTAAACTAGCGCGACGCAGATTTGCCTCCATCAACTCCGCCCCAATTAAATTAGTGCTGTTGAGTTTGGCGGATTCTAGATTAATCTGATCCAGCTTAGCTCCCTCAAGGTTAGCACCGCTCAAGTCTGCCTCTTGGAGAACTGCCCAGTTGAGGTCTGCTTCTTGCAGGGTTGCTAAACGCAAGTCTACTTTGCCCAATTTTGCACGGCTCAAAGTTGCAGAATTGAGATTGGCAGCCTTGAGGATAGCGCTACGCATATCAGCTTGGCGCAGACTTGCCCCGATGAGTTTGGCGTTAGTTAAAGTTGCCCAGCTGAGGTTAGCACCAGTCAAGTCAGCCCCAGTCAAGTCTATATCCCGCAGATTGACCCCACTGAGGCTAGCTCCACTGAGGTCAACATGGGAAAAATCGCGCTCTCCTTGTTTATATCGGTCGAGAAAATTATGTAATTGCATGGGGCGGTTGCCAGAAAGCGATTAGCCGCTAGGAATAAGCTAACAACTCCACTTAAAGCGCCTGTGGTTAATTATTCCTCAGTCTACCCAGATACAGCTAAACACAGAATGAAGGCTGTTACCCGCTCATGGCAATTTTTTCGTTCCTGGGCTGCGGCCAGGGAATGTTAAAAGTGGGGCGAAGAGCCTCACCGATAGTGCAAGCGTTCTTTGTCATTGCAGCCTGGAAGGATATGGCGAGAAAAAATTTCTCCTTATCCCTAGTCCCTAGCCCCTAGTCCCTAGCCCCCAGTCCGATTGCAGCCTGGAAGGATATGGCGAGAAAAAATTTCTCCTTGTCCCCAGCCCCCAGTCCCCAGTCCCTACTCCCTAGCCCCCAGTCCCTTTTACGGCAACCATCGGGGCTGTAAGCCTGGTAAAGGTAGCTGTTCGGGTTGCATCTGGGTGCGGGGTTCTCCTGGTTTTGAGGAGGTTAGGGGAAGCAGCCAGAGGTTACTGGTAGCGATCGCTTGCCCTTCATCTGTTCTCAAACCATCCGCTGTGGGGGGTATTCCGGGGGAGGTGACAACTTGATCGAATAGCAGCGCTAACCCATCTGGTGACAAACTCATGTGAATGTCGCGCTGGGTGGGCAATAGCAACAGCGGCTTCACGGCATTTGCATCCAGAGGACTTGTGGAATTTTTGATGTCAATTGCGGCAATGTAAGGCTGTTCTTGGTAATCTGTTCCAGTGAGTAGCTGTGTTAGCAGACAGTAGAGTATCTCCTTTTGGGGAGCAAATTCGCAACCCAGAATTGAGCCGTTTGTCCGCAGGAGTTCTTTCTGTACGCCAGAGTTAGTGACCAGAAAAAGCGATCGCGTGTAATCTGTGTTGAATTTAACGAAAGTGCCTGCCGATCCATCTCTGGCGAACCCTAGCACTAAACCAAATTTCGGCAGAAAATCCAACGGCTTTGCGGCTGGGGTGAGTGGCAGAATGGCGATACCTTCCCCTTGAGCGATCGCTACTGTCTCACTATCCGGCGCTATCAAAAATTCTCCTCCCGGTTGGTTTTTCAAAGGTTGTGGCGGAGCATCTTTTCGCACTACCCACAGTCCAAATTCTGCGGGATTTTTGCTGTTCACTCGCTGCACAACAATTGTTTCCCCATCCGCAGACAAGTCAAATTTGAGATTTTGGTAATCTTTGTTATCTAAAACCACGTTCAGTCTGCCGGCTGGCGGTGATTGTTCGTTGGATTTTCCGGAATCAGAACTTATTCCCGTGGTTACGTTGTAAATTTGTTGTTCCGACAAGCCTGGTTTATTATTCCTCGAATCGGTGGCAGAAAACAATATTTTTTCGCCATCTGGGTATGGCTTAAAGTCCATTACTACCAGGTCTTTAGGTGTCAGAACTATTTTTTTATTTTGAGTAAAGTTGTAGAGGATTAATTGCCCTTGTTCTTCCTTATCAATTCCCAGATAAACCATAGCGCGATCGCGGGTGCGAAACTCTCCCGTAAACGGTTGCATTTCCCTTCCTACACGACTCGTTCCTATACGCTCGGTTGCCCCCTCTAAGCTTACTTTATAAGCTGTGTCATAAGGCGCTGGGGAAGTTAAGGTATAAGACATTTTCCGCCCTGCCCAGCTGAATTTACCCGGCAAAGATGGCTCAATACGCAGATTTGCTTCCACACTGCCACGATCCATTGGGCGGCTAAAGGTGAGGATAAAGGAAGGATCATCAGCACCTACTTGTTTTCTCTGCCAGCTGAAATCTCGCACACGAGGCCCGGTGACTAAAAGGCAATTGGTGCCACTGCCGCAGGCATTGCCACCCCACAACATTAGCCCTATTACCAGACTCAGCACTAGCATTAGCGCTAAGGCAAGGCGATCAATTGGTTGAAGAAATTGTTTGGAAGTCATTGGTCAGTTGTCAGTTGTCATCTTAAGAGTTGTCCAGTTATCAAGTTGAAACGTTATCAGGTTCTAGCCGCTTAGTAACCTGATAACGTTCAAACGCCAATAGACAACAAACAATCCAAATAGTTAATAATCATAGGGATTCTTTGGCGGGTCTATTTTTTTAAGTGAATTGGCTTTGATGGTGAGTTGGCGTTTACCTTGGAAGGTTTCGGTAATCATCTCACCTTCAACTTCTAACCAAGTGTCGGGGATATAGGCATTGCGATTTTCAATTAATTTTACGGGCAACCCTACTGGATAAGCATCTGCTGCACAGCAGGTAATTATAAATCGGGATATTAACAGGTATTCTGGCGGTAGTTCTGGTGGATGAACCACGAATCCTTGAACTTTAGCTTTCTGACCTGTGTAGGCGTCGGGTTCGGGGTTGAAGTTCAGCGTCCGCACCCAGTCAATTAGCGATCGTTGTTCAGGTCGTACTGAGGAAGTAAATGCTTTGGGATGCGATCTGGTAAAGCTAATTGATTCAGTAACACCCCGTTCTAGTGCTGTTGTAGAGGTAAACACGCGGGGGGCAATTACTAAACCCAATATGGCTGTCACTAGCAGCAAAATGCTACTCCATCCAGGGGGAAACAAGGTGATATGCTGAAGAACCGCTACAGTCCGATTTCGCTCCCTACCATTAAACAGTTCTTGGAGCAGTTGTACAGCTTTCAATACCGCCAAGATTAACAAAGATATACCAGTGACAATCACCAGCCAGAAATAATCTTCGTGAATCAGTAAGTATAATTCCCCTGTGATCCGGTATTTTAGCAGCAATATTCCCCACGCCAAGAGTGCCAAGACATCCAAGCTAGGGATGATAAATTTTTGGGAAATAAGCTTTGGTTGATTGGTCATTGGTCAAGGGGGGACTAGGGATTGGGGATTGGGGACTGGGGATTGAGGATTGGGAGTAGAGGATTGGGGAATTGGGAAAAAGTCTTACCTAGTTCCTAGTTCCTAGTCCCTAGTCCCTAGTCCCCAGCCCCCAGTTCCCTGACATCAGAAAAAGTAGGTATAAAACAAGGTAAAGATGAAAGTCAGCTGGGCTGCGAGTCCAAAGAGATAGAATACTGCTCTGGGTTTGAGAATTGATAACATCAATCCGATGCCTTTGAGGTCAATCATCGGGCCAAATACCAGAAAAGCTAGTAAAGATCCGCTGGTAAAAGCTGAGGCAAAGGAGAGGGCAAAAAAGGAATCTACGGTTGAACAAATCGACACCAGTGCAGCCAATACCATCATGGCGACGATGGAGGTAATTGGCCCTTGACCAAGACTTAGGATAAGTTCGCGGGGTGCGAGTACCTGAATAGCCGCTGCGATCGCACTTCCCAAAATTAACACGCCTCCCAGTTCCCGCAGCTCCTGCACTGTATTATCTAGCAACATCCGCAGCTTGTAGGGTAGCGGTTTTGTGCTTATATTACCCGCCATTGTGTTGCCAAGAGCAACGGCATCCATTTGCACCGGCCCAGACTGTCCCAGCCAAAACGTTCCCGATTGTAGCAAGGTGGGAGTGTTATCTTCCTGTCTTGATTTTGATTGGGGACGGGGTATGGCGCAAGCGATCGCTGGTTGCAGGATTGGTTTCAAATTACTCTGAATGCTGAATACGGAAGCAATGATGGTTGCGATCGCTAACGAAAATACTACCCGCAACACGACAATTTCCGGCTGATCTCGGAATGCCACCCACGTAGACCAGATCACAATCGGATTGATTGTTGGCGCTGCCAGCAAAAACCCAATCGCTACTGGTGATGGCACCCCTTGCATCAGCAACCGCCGCGCTACTGGCACATTACCGCACTCGCACACTGGAAACAAGAAGCCTACACAGCTGCCCACAAAAGCCCCTAAAATTGGGTTCTTCGGCATGGCACCAATCAGCTTCCGCTCATCGATAAACAACAGCAGTATACCGGAGAGCAAAACCCCCACTAGCAAGAAAGGCATTGCCTCTACTAGCAAACTTAAAAACAAGGTGAAAGCGTTGTGCAGTTGATTCATGCGGTTGGTCGTGAGTAGCCTTTTCTAGCTTTTTGCGGCTGCCAAGCCATTTTAGCGGTAATTACTGTTGATTTGATGAATGTGGTATTCGACGAGGTATTGTTGCAATTGTTTCAATTGTTGCTTTCAACATCCCAAACGTATAAGTATTTTCCTCAAACAAAGAGAAATGCTGGTTCTCTAGATTACAAATTTATAGGTAATTTTGAGTAATTTCAGCATTTTTGCTGATGATGTATTTCTGATTACACTGTAAATTTACTCAAGACAGTAAGATATTTATAAAACATTTATGAATCAGGCTCAAGCTTTAAGACTGGATATCAGTTATGTAGCGCAACCTGACATGAATGCCCTTGGAGCACCGCCCTTGTCACTCCAGGTAAGCGATCGCTATTTATCTTTACAATCCACGCTTCAGGAACTATCACTGCACGATGGTCAGGTTGAAACCGATAAAATCGGCAGGGAGGTGGCTGGGGCTTTCAAAGCTAATCCTCTCCTTCCAGGGATCATCTTAAACCAGCAAGGTCGTTTGGCTGGGATGATTTCCCGGCGGCGATTTTTAGAATTCATGAGTCGTCCCTACGGGTTAGAATTGTTTTCTCAGCGACCGATTGAGTGTTTATACCGAGCTGCTCAAACGGAGATGTTAACTTTTCCAGGGGAAACACCGATCGTGACGGCGGCCCGTCGGTCTTTAGATCGACGCCCTGAGTTACTTGATGAACCGATTGTGGTAGAGGTAGCACCGCAAGTTTACCGTTTATTGGATGTACATCAATTACTGCTAGCTCAGGCGCAAATTCATGAATTGGCAACCCAGCTGGTGACTCAACTCTACAACCAGCTGGCAATTACAAACCAACAGTTACTACACCTGGCAAGTTCTGATAGCTTAACTGGGGTTGCCAACCGTCGCCGTTTTGATGAGTATTTCCTTTGTTGCTGGCAACAGATGCAGGAAAATAGTTCTGGGCTATGCCTGATTCTGTGCGATGTTGACTTTTTCAAAAAGTATAACGATAGCTACGGTCATCAAGCAGGTGATGACTGTTTACGGCAGGTAGCTGCTGCCATAGAGCAAACGGTGAAGCATCCGGAAGATTTGGTAGCACGTTATGGTGGGGAAGAATTTGCTGTAATTATGCCCCACACGCCGCTTGCTAGTGCGGTTCATGTTGCAGAATCTATTCAAGAGGCAGTCAAAGCTTTGAAAATTCCCCATGCTTGTTCAGAGGTTAGCGAGTACGTGACCGTCAGTTTAGGTGTTGCGATCGGTTTTCCTAGTCCAGCTTTCTCACCATCAATGCTGGTTACGGCAGCTGACGAGATGCTGTACAAAGCAAAGCAGGCTGGACGCGATCGCGTTAGCGTATGCAGCTTTTAGTATTTCCAGGCGTTATTTAAGCCATCGGCAATTTATTAAATGAAAAAAATATTTTATTTAATAAATATATATTTAAACTTTAAATTCCTTCAGAAAAAATTTTATATTTTAGTCCACCAAAATTAAATTATCTAATTGATTTATAAGTTAAGATTTGATTAAAATAAACTTTAGACTAGATTAAAAGTAAATAAATATTGTAGGAAGAATCTTTATTATATAAATTAGCAAAATTGAGTGCTACAGTAAAAATACGATATTATTAAAAAAGTTGAAATAACTAACTCAGGGATATTATGGTTAGTTTGCAAAAGTCCAAGGCCGAATTATCAATATTACCGGAATTGGCTACCAAAAAGCTGAGTTTGGAGTCAACTCTTCAAGAGCTGTCACTATACGATTTTCAAATAGAAGCCTCATGCCAGGGCAAAGAAGTTGCTCAGAGGTTTGAAGTTAACAAGCTATTGCCGGGAGTCATTTTGACCACAGAAAATAAATTTGTGGGGATGATTTCGCGGGGACGATTTTTAGAACAAATGAGCCGCCCTTATGGGCTGGAACTATTTTTAAAACGCTCTCTAAAATCTCTATATGAGTTTGCTGCAACAAATTTTTTAAAATTACCAGGCGATACGTTAATTGTGACGGCAGCAAAATTGTCTTTGCAGCGTCCACCTGAGTTACTAAATGAACCGATTGTAGTAGAGTTGGCGAATGGAGTGTATCGGTTAATAGACGTGCATCAATTACTGGTAGCTCAGTCTCAGATTCACGAACTGACAACTCAGCTTTTGGATGAGCAAACCCAAGCCCAAATGTTGCAAGCAGAAAAAATGGCGACTTTGGGGCGGATGGTTGCTGAAATTGCCCATGAAATTAAAAATCCGGTTAACTGCATTAATGGTAATTCCGCATTCATGTCAACTTACTGTCAAGATTTGATGCAGTTAGTGGCAGCTTATGAAGCAGAACCAAATATATCAGCTAAAATTGTTGATCTCAAAGAAGAAATTGAACTAGATTTTCTTTTGGAAGATTTGCCAAAGTTAATAGAAAGTATGAAAGTGAGCGCGGAGCGATTGACGAAAATCGTTAGCGGTCTACAAAACTTTTCTCACTTGGATGAAAATAAGCGTCAAACCGTTGATTTACACGAATGTATTGAAAGTACCCTACTAATTTTAAATAATCCCCTAAAAAATGGCATTGAAGTAATTAAAAATTATGGAGATTTGCCGCTTGTAAGTTGTTACTCAGGACAACTGAGTCAGGTGTTTATGAATATTATCAGCAATGCAATCGATGCTTTAGGTGAAGCAAAAAGTAAGGAAAACGCTCATCCCAATTTCCTTCCAGCAAAAGATTGGCACCCCCAGATCCAAATTACAACTGAAGTTTTAGAAACCAAAGATTCTGAATGGGTAGTAATTAAGATTTCGGATAATGGGCCTGGAATTAAGCCGGAGATTCAAAAGCGGATTTTCGAGACGTTTTTTACGACAAAGCCAGTAGGTAAGGGGACAGGGCTGGGGTTGGCTATAAGTAATCAAATTGTTACGCAAAAGCATGGAGGTAAATTATTTGTGCGATCGCCTCGCTGGAATGCGGCTAATAGCCCCTCCCCGTCTCGGTTGTACGCTGCTAATAGCGTCTCCTCCCATAGTGTAGGGGAGGACGTTAGCAAAGTGGCTGCAAAGATAGCGACCTTAGAGCATCTAAACAGCGCAATGGGCATGGAAGATTCACAACCAAGCTTCGGCACGGAATTTGAGATCCTGCTGCCGCTTGTTTAATCGGCAGTAGCGCCAAACAATATGTAAGACAGGCATATAAGCCTGACCTCATGCAACGCCGCAGGTTGTAACTAACGCACCAAAAAATAATTGTAGAGAAAATATTCCCCGAAAGTAGTAGTTGGAATCAGCCCCAAGTACAGGTGAAAGGCTGCTGGAGATGATAATGTATGTTAATAGCTGAATCCAGCTTCTCTACTGCATTTTGGGCGTTGTGTGTTGGTATCAAATGGATTTATCTCACCTCCATCCTTGTCTCAGGGGAGCGCTCGCGATCTCTCTACACAATCAGCCCTGAGAGAGTTACCCCTGTACAATTTTCAAGTTAAAACCACCTGCCAGGGTGTAGATGTCGCCCGCATTTTTGAGAAGCATCCCCTGCTGCCTGGAGCAATCTTGATAGAACAGGGTAAGTTTGCAGGTATGGTTTCCCGGCGACGGCTCTTGGAGTGCCTGCTTCGTCCTCATCGGCTAGAGTTATTTTTGCACAAACCCCTGCAAGTTATCTACAGGTATGATCGCTCTGAGGTTTTAGTGCTTCCCGATAGTACGCCAATTCTGACAGCAACGCAGCAGGCACTGAAGCGATCGCCTGAACTGCGAGCAGAACCAATCGTGGTACAAGTGGGAGCATCTGACTATCGTTTGTTAGATGTTCAGGAATTGAACCTTGTTTCCTGGCAAATTCGAGGAATAGAAACTCAAGTACGATACGAACGCATCCAAGCGCAGATGATCCAAAGTGAAAAAATGGCTAGTTTGGGGCGTTTGGTGGATGGATTAGTACACGAAATTTTAGATCCAGTAAGCTTTATTTGGGGAAACTTAACTTATGTCTCAACCTACAGCGATAATTTACTAGAATTGCTGTCTGCTTATGCAGCGTATTTTACTGCTCCGCCTGAAGAAATTGCTGACCTAAAAGAAGATATTGAGTTAGATTTTATCCAACAAGATTTTCCCAGAGCAATTGGCAGCATCCGCTCAGGAGCAGAACGCTTAAAAAAATTGGTATCTGGGTTGCAAAATTTTTGCCATATTGATGATGTTTATCCTAAGCCTGCTGATTTACACGCTAATTTAGATAGTATTCTTTTGTTGTTAAAAAGTCGTCTGACCAGCGAGATTGAGATTGTCAGAAATTATGGACATTTACCTCCAGTCCAATGTTACATTGGGCAACTGAACCAGGTTTTTATGAATATTCTCACAAATGCCATTGATGCGTTGATTGAGCAGGCAGTGCGAGAGAAGTATTCCCAAGAGTTTAAAGGGGGAATGCCAGCAGCAGATGCCATACAAAAGCCTCGTATTGAAATCACTACAAAGGTGTTTTCTCGGACTTTTACTAATCCTAATCCGGGAATCTGCGATCTTCGCTGGGTTTCTATTTTGATTGCTGATAATGGGCCGGGAATGTCTCCGGAATTACAGCAGCAAATTCTTGAATCTTTTTCTGTGCAAAAACGTGCTACTAAAGAAACCAGTTTATCGCTAAGTTATGAAATCGTGACAGCAAAGCACGGAGGAGAATTTAAAATGCGTTCGCGTAGCGTCTCCCAAGAAAAATCCCCTACCGTTAGCGATCGCCTATACGAAGCTGAATCAGAAATATCCGGAAATGAAAGCGTAGAATCCCCTGTAAGCAGTGGTACTGAATTTGAGATTCTGCTGCCCTTAGTGTAACTTCCTAGGTTGGACTACCAGGTGCTGCTTTGTTTACCGCGCTCGTGGTGCGTGGCGTTTGAGGCTTCCATACTCTACCATTTTAACTAAACCTTACTCAGCAACTATAATTATTTGTTGGGTTGCGCTGTCGTACCGCTACGCCCAAGTAAGCTACAACCCCACGTACAATTATTTTAATTTATTACATAAACTATACTTGTAGTAGTTTTTCTGAATTATCCTAATACTAAAATATAAATAAACAACTACAGTTTTTGGCGCTTATATTATAAGTTTTTTCAGGTTTTTGGGAAGCCTTTGTAATAAATCTCAATTTTTCCACTCAGGCAAATCACTTCCTTAAAATTATTTACTTCTGGATATTGGCAGTAGACAAAACTAGAGGTAAAAGTTTGCCAATTTAAGACATTGTCAATCAAAAATAAGGCATATATGCAGCCAACTCAAGACATCTTGCTTTATAACTTAATTAACGCTGCTTCCGGCTTTATTGTCGTTAAAGATAACCAGGGACGCTGGTTGATGGCAAATAACTACACAATAGAGCTATTTCGGTTATCAGGAGTAGATTATCAAGGTAAGACAAGCTTAGAACTAGCTGCATACACTGATGACAAAAGTCGCGCCGCTATTTTAGCTTGTGCTGCCTGCGATGAGAAAGTTTGGCGTGAAGGAACTGTCAGCCATAGCGAACAAGTGATTCAAGATGGCGATGGGGAGATAAAGGTATTTGATATCAAAAAAACCCCGCTTTTCAACCCAGATGGTAGTCGCCAAAAGCTATTGGTGAATGGAAACGACATTACTCGCGCCAAGCTTGCAGAACAAGCTTCTCAAGAGCGCGAACATCGGCTCCTACGCCAACAGACAGCACTTTTGGAACTGGCAAGTCGGAAATATGGGGAACTACAAGCGGCGTTGCGGGAAATTACAGAGGTGGCAGCGCGGACTCTTGGTGTAGAGCGGGTGAGCGTTTGGTTTTACAATCAAGATTGTTCCCAGATTTGCTGCGCTGACTTGTATGAATTGGGGAATAACTGCCATTCAAACGGGATGAAATTGGCGGCGGCGGACTATCCTAATTACTTCGCTGCGATCAAACAAAAGCGCGTCATTGCAGCTAGCGATGCTCGTAACGATCGGCGTACATCTGAGTTGGGATCTTATCTGGAGCTGGGCATTACGTCCATGTTGGATGCGCCGATTTCTGGATATGGGGTAATCTGCCATGAACAGACGGGGACGGTTCGGGAGTGGGCGTTAGATGAGCAGAATTTTGCTTGCGCGATCGCGCAAATGGTGGTTTTGGCAATTGAAGAATGCGATCGCCAACGAACTGAGTTAGCACTACGGGAGAGCGAAGTACGCTACCGCAACATTGTTGAGGATCAAACTGAACTAATTGTCAGGATTTCACCTGATGGAAAGTTGACCTTGGTCAACGAGGCTTGCTGTCGCTATTTTGGCAAGCAGCGCCAGGAAATGATTGGTGATGACTTTCTGCAATACATTTTAGAAGAAGACAGAGAAAGGGTAGCAAAGCATTTCGCCGCTTTGAGTCGAGAAAAACCAGTGGCGATGATTGAACACAAAGTCATACTTTCTAATGGTGAAATTCGCACTCAGCAGTGGAGCGATCGCGCCATATTTGACCAGCAGGGATTGGTGGAGTTCCAGTCAGTAGGACGAGATATTACCGAGCGCAAGCAAACTGAAGAAGCATTAAAACAAAGCGAAGAAAAATACAAAGTTCTGTTTCAGACATTTCCTATAGGAATTTCCATTACAGATAAAACTGGAAATATTATTGAAGCCAATAAAGCATCTGAAAATATTTTATGTATATCTTCTGTAGAACATACAAATCGAACTTATGACTGCGAGAAATGGAAAATTATTCGTCCTGATGGTACACCAATGCCAACAAACGAATTCGCTAGTGTGAAACCACTAACTGAAAATCGAACTGTTAAAAATATAGAAATGGGGGTTGTAAAAAATAATAAAGAAATTACCTGGATCAATGTTACGGCTACTCCTATTATTCTAAAAAATTATGGAGTTGCTATCGCCTATTCTGACATCACTGAGCGCAAAGCTATGGAGCAGGCTTTGCGGGAAAGTGAAGAAGGTTTGCGATCGCTTCTCAATAGTGCACCTTTGTTACTTTGGACATCTGACATCAATGGACTGTGTAACTTTTTCAATCAAGGTTGGCTGGACTTTACCGGACGCACCTTAGAAGAGGAACTAGGCAATGGTTGGGTTGAAAACTTACATCCGGAAGATAGAGAATTACGTCTGGATACGTACCTGTCAGCTTTTGCGGCACGTCAGTGCTTTTTGATAGAATATCGCCTAAAACGTGCAGATGGAAAGTATCGCTGGGTTGTGGATAAAGGTGTTCCTCGCTTTAGGAATGGAGGCTTCGAGGGTTATATTGGCTCGTGTTTTGACATTACGGAACGCAAGCAGGTAGAAGAATTTTTGAGAGCAAGCGAAGCTAAAAATCGCGCCCTTCTCGATGCTCTACCAGATTTAATGATGCGCGTTAGTAAGAAAGGCAAAATTTTGGAATGTAAAGCAGCGAAAGACATTTTTATGTTAATCGTTCCAGAGGCATTGGTTGGTAAAACCCTATGGGATTTTTTGCCGCCAGAGGTAGCACAAGAAGGGATGAGTTATATAGAGCGATCGCTCTCGTCTGGCGAAATTCAAACTTGGGAATGTCAGATTATCATTAACGACAGTGTGCGCGAATGTGAAGCTAGAATCGTCACCTGTTCCCAAGGTCGGGAAGAGGAAGTTTTAGCTATTATCCGCGATATCACCGAACGCAAGCAAGTAGAAGAAGCGTTACACCGACGCGAACAAGAATTTAGAGCGTTAGCTGAAAACGCCCCTGATATTATTACCCGGTTTGATAAACAACTGCGTCATCTCTACGTAAACCCAGCAGCTAGAAAGGCTTCTGGGCTTTCTCCCCAGGAATTCATTGGGAAAACTAATCGGGAGTTGGGTATGCCTGATGATATAGTATTTTTCTGGGAAAAAGCGATGTGGGAAGTCTGGGAAACAGGCTGCGAAAGTAAGATAGAATTTGAATTTTTAACACCAGATGGTTTAGCACATTATCAATCTAGAATAGCACCAGAATTTTCGGCAGATGGTTGTGTAGAATCCCTATTATGTGTTACTCGCGATATTAGCGATCGCATTGCTGCGGAAGAAGCACTAAAGAAATCAGAACAGAAACTTTCTCTCCACGTCCAGCAAACCCCGCTAGCTGTAATCGAATGGAATATTAATTTTGAAATTGTGGAATGGAACCCCGCCGCCGAAGCAATTTTTGGTTATAAGAAAGGTGAAATTATCGGTAGTTCCTGTGAAATAATTGTGTCTGACAATGCCAGGGAACAAGTCGATAAAATTTATACTAATTTGCTCACAGGTAAGGGTGGTAATCGCAGCACTAACGAGAATATAACCAAAGATGGTAGAGCTATTATTTGTGATTGGTACAACACGCCTTTAGTGGCTCCCAATGGAGAAGTGATGGGCTTTGCCTCCCTAGCTCTGGATATCACAAATCGCGTGCGAGCAGAAGCAGCACTGCGCCAACAGACACAGCGAGAACGACTGGTAGCAGCTATTACCCAACGAATTCGCCAATCGCTGAATTTGGAGGAGATTCTTAACACCGCAGTCACAGAGGTGCGGCAATTACTGGAATGCGATCGCGTTTTCATTTATCGCATTTGCTCTGGAAAAAGGGGGAATGCGATCGCAGAAGCAGTGGTTCCTGAGTTGCCTAGTCTTCTAGGACAAACTTTTGATGAGGACGTTTTTTCACAAAGCTGCTACGAACGTTATAAAAACGGACAGGTTCGCGTAATCGACAACCTGGAGAATGAGGTAGAACCTTGCTTGGTGGCATTTTTGCAACGCTTAGAGGTAAAGGCTGAACTAATATCGCCTCTGGTTCTGGAATCGGTTGGCTCAAGTTCTAATGAAGGAATTAGAAACTGTGAAGTAGGGACTAGGATAGAGAGGCGAAATTTCGCAGCTCAACCATTTTCTATCCCCAATCACCAGTCACAAATCCCTAGTAAAGATGCCAATATATCGGCTTTAGTTACTGAAAAACCACAAGTTAATAGCGTTTCTCTTTGGGGATTGGTGATTGCTCATCAATGTAGTTCAGTACGCATTTGGCAAGCGTTTGAAGTCAATTTGCTGCAACAGCTGACGACTCAGATAGCGATCGCTATCCAGCAAGCACAACTATATCAACAGCTAGAGGAAGCCAACTATGAGTTACAGCGTTTAGCTTGCTTAGATGGCTTAACTCAGGTGGCAAATCGTCGTCGCTTTGACGAATATCTTGAGCGAGAGTGGCGGCGGTTGGCACGGGAAAAAGCACCGCTAGCTTTGATTATGTGCGATATCGACTTTTTTAAACTTTATAATGATAATTATGGTCATCAAGCGGGAGATAGTTGTTTACAATTGGTGGCCGCGGCTATTAGTCAGATACTGAAGCGTCCTGCGGATTTAGTGGCTCGATATGGAGGCGAAGAATTTGTGGTGATTTTGCCTTACACTAAGACCCAAGGAGCGCTGAAAGTAGCACAGGACATACGCGATCGCATCCGAGAATTGGAGATTTCTCATGCTAAATCCCCAATAAGCCCATATATTACTTTGAGTTTAGGGGTCGCCGTTGTGGTTCCTATTCCTGAATATTCCCCCGTTGAACTGATTTATACCGCCGATCGAGCGCTTTATGAGGCGAAAGCAGCTGGACGCGATCGCGCTATTCTAAAAACTTGCCACTGAACATATTTCCTGGTTCCCTTCTGCGATACAGGGAACGAAGAAATCCTCCGTCCCCTGTCGCCAACTAACGTTCTACTACTACAGGTGTCCCAATAGCTACCTGTGCATACAAAGCTAAAATATCTTTATTTCGCATTCGGATACATCCGTGAGAAACTGCTTGTCCCACTAGCTGTTCTTGAGGTGTTCCATGAAATCCAATAAAATTTTTTCCGTCAGTCCAAAAACCTATCCATCTAGCTCCTAACGGATTATCTGCCCCAGGAGGGATGACTTTCCCAGACCAGGGATGTTCCCAAGCTGGATCGCGTTGCATTGCTATAACTTTAAAGGTGCCTGTAGGTGTTTCCCAACCTGCTTTACCAATAGCAATTGGATAACTTCCTTTCACCTGCTTATCTCGATACACATAAACCTTGCGATCGCTTAATTTGATCACCAACTGAGTATCGGTCAGGGTACTTGTAGGGGACGCTTCCTCAATAGGAAGATATAGAGATGGTGAACCCAAAGGAGGCAATTTTGGTTCTGTAACAGGTGACAATTCCAGAGGAGGATTTCCCTCGTTAGTATTTGCTGCACCTTCTTTTGTTGTCACTTGGGCAGAAACCTGTTGTCCCAGTGAAAGCGCTACAATTGTTACACTTAAATAGAAAAGTTTGAAACTTTGAAGTAGCGAGTTGCCTCTAATAATTGCTGCCATTTCTTGCCTCTACTCTACGACTACTATCAAATCTTGCTTCACAGCCAATAAATCAAACAAAAGCAGACAAATTTAATTTTATCCCTAATTTATCCCATCGGTAAGTTTTTTTAAAACTAAGCGATTAATATTTGTACTACTAATGACCTATACATTCAGGTAGATTTCCATTAAAACAAAGATGGCTAGTATTTGGAAGATTAACTATGCCATGAATCAATTCATTGTCGAATAGGATTTGTACCGATAGTTGGCTTTGTTACTAAAATATTTTCGAGGAGAGAGTGAAATGCGTCTTCAAAAAACGAAAGTAATGACAGGTACGATGTTAACACTGTTGCTCTCCGGAGTATCAGTATTTCCAGCGATCGCGCAATCACCAGCCTCAACACAGTCCCCAGGCCAAACGCCAATGACTCCGGCTGGACAGCAGATGAACCAAACGCCAATGACTCCAGCTGGGCAGCAGATGAACCAAACGCCGATGACTCCAGCTGGGCAGCAGATGGATCAAATGCAAACCGAGCAAGAGGGAACTACAGATTCTACCCGCACCAATAGAATTCGTCGGCAAGAAGTGATTGAACAGCGCCGGACAATTGAAACTAGACCAGTTACCAGACCTACCAACAATCAGACCGAACCTACAATAACTGAGCCTGTTGATACTACACCAGAGGCTACCCAAAATACAGCTCCTGTAAGAGCGCTTTGGTAACTTTGTAGCAATGTTTGACAATTGATTCAATGATTTAACATTATTGAACAATGTAGCGATGTCGTTCTCTGGAGCGACATTTTTCATTTTGGGAATGCGATCGCGCTGTGACATCTAATCGATTAACTTCTTCCCATTGGGAAGAAGTTAATCGATTAGGCACCTAAACGTCCAGCAATCCCTGAGGCGGCGTAATCTCAATTCGTCCGGCTTGCAAGTCTACCACTGGCACAATCTCTTTCACAAACGGGATCAAGAGGTTTATTGGCTGTGGCGGTTTGGAGCGGATTTTTTTGATTTTACTGGTTCTGGTGATTTCCCCTTTGCTGGGTTTCTCTGTTTCCTCAACTGAGGGGACTGCTGGCTCGTGCCGCTTCACTTCTAGTAGAGTATTACCAGCAGCGATCGCATTCACCACAACACCAAGATTTTCTCCGGTGGGTTGGTTAATCACTTCCAAACCAATCAAGTCCATAACATGAAATTCGTCTTCTTCCAGGGTTGGGCGATCGCTTGCCCTCACCAGTAACTTACAACCTTGCAACGCCTCCGCTTGGTTCCGATCATCTACGCCCATCAGTTGCACGACGTATATCTTTTTACCGGGAATATATCGTCCTGTCACTAATTCGACTGGTTGCAGTTCCGTTTCCCCCGGCCGCAACAGCCAACGCACTCCGGGTTCCTCAAAGCGTTCCGGAAAGTCCGAGTCAGGATAAACTCGTAACTCGCCCTTCAACCCTTGGGCTGCAACAATTGTACCGATTTCTAGCCAGTCATCGGATGAGAAATTTTCTTTAGGTGAGCTGCTTATCAATTCCAACGTTCTCTACTTCTTACCTATTAAAATATTATAATTTTGAAGTTAGTTTTGGTAGCAATTTTATTTACCATCAATTGATCTTATAACATTTCTCTCTTGATACCTTAAAAAAAATTAGGAGTTATTAATTTAAAACTAATAACTCCTAATTCTCCCAACCTATACTACCTAAGCGACTTGACGCTGCGGCGGCGACGGAATAAGCCAAGTAGACCGAACCCAATTAAAGAGCTAGTAACAGCAGGTTCAGGAACTTGGGTAGCAGCAAGACCGACAATATTGCCAGAATCAGCACTACTGAACGTCCCCAAAGTTGTAGCAGCACCAGTAGTCAAATTGATGTTGTAGATATTGGAACCGGAAGCTGCATAGGCAGTATTCACTCCACTAGCAGGAGAGAAAATGTCAAAGCCTCCGGTGGAACCAAAGTCAATGCCTAGCGAACCGATTGTAGTTAAGGTTCCGTTATTGGGAGGACTCTGCAAAACTAAGGTGTCAAGGTTGGCATCAATCCCAAACAGCTGAGTTGTCCGAGTTGGGGAGGGCGCTCCCGCGAACGAATTAGTGTAAGCCGCAGCTGTGATACTAGGGTTAGCTCCTTGGTTGGCATCTCCAGCTGCATAGGCTAAGTTTCCATCTGGTTGAGTACCTGGAGTGAGGAGATCAAAATCTGCAACCGCACCTGTATCCACGTTGAGGCGGAAGTTTTGGTCATTGCTAGCCACAAGCCGTAGGCGGTCTACGACTGGGTTGAAGTCCACTCCTGATTCGATTCCTCCACTGAAGGGAAGGGAGAGTGTACTGACAAAAGTTGCCGCACCTGTGGAGGAGTCAATGGTGTAGATTTTGTTAGTGCTAGAGATACCGTAGAGCTGACGGTCAGCTGGACGAAGGTCAATGCCTAGCAAGGTGCCATCAACTCCAGTGACACCCACAGTTTTCTTGACCTGAGAAAAGTTGTTATTGAAGAAAACAAGGGTGTTACTGTCGTTTAAACCGATTAGCTGGAGGGTTGCTGCCGCAGCTGTGGCAACATCAAGCAAATTTAACACTGTTGCTGCTGCGATCGCACTGAGGACTGTACCAAACTTATTAAACTTCATGGGAATATCTCCTGATAATTTCTCAAAGCTGGAGAGCGAAATTTAGACAACCCTGCAAAGCAGCGTAAATCTACGTAGCTTTCCAATCGTCCTGCTCTAGAGTACGCAGAAGTTCCCAGTACGGTTTTTTCTCAACAGCTAGTTTTACCTAATCTTTAAATTAGCCGTCCTTTTTTGGCATATTTATGAAATTTTGATGAAGAAATAGTCGAAACTACGGATAGTAGAAATACGCCTAGCAAAAGTAGAAACTCGCTACAATTATTTTTAACTTAGCGCTGCCTTCTGATAAACCTGTTCTACCACCTTAGCCAAACGCTGCATCCCAGTTTCAATTTCCGGATCTGTAGCCGTGAGGCTGATGCGGATACACTGTTGCTTGTGCGCCCATTCTTCTCGCAAACCGGGGAAGAAAGAACTACCGGGTACAACAATTACACCTACCTGTTTGAGTTGCTGATAGAATTCCCAGTCAGTAATTGGTAAATCTTCCAACCACAACCAAGCAAAGATTGCGCCTTCGCCGCGATGCAAAAACCAAGGTAAATCCTTGGGCATTGAACTGTCTAAAGTATTTTCTACTACATCAAATTTTTTCTGATAGTATGGGCGAATCACATTTGTAGCGATATCTGCAAGAGTACCGCTTTCAATGGCACGGGCCGCGATCGCTTGTCCATACCGAGACGAATGGATACACATATTCGTCTGGAAACACTCCAGCACTTGAATCATCCGCTCATCCCCAATCGCAATCCCAATCCGCTCTCCCGGTAAACCCGCCTTCGATAAGCTCATGCAGTGCAGGATATTATCGCCAAACAAGGGGGTCATCTCTGTAAAATTTAATGCCGGGAATGGTGGCGCATACGCAGAGTCTATCAACACAGGTACATTGTAAGGCGCAGCCAAAGCCGCAATCTTGCGAACCTCATCATCTGTTAGCACGTTGCCCGTAGGATTGCAGGGACGGGAGAATAAAACGCAACCAGTATTCTCAGTAATAGTCAGTTGGCTAAAGTCCGGGCGATACTTAAATCTGTGAGCAGGGGCATCAATATCCAAAGCAGGCTTATAGGCAAATAAGGCCTCTGGCACCAAAGTAATCCCACCGTAACCCGTATAATCTGGACTCAGGGGGAGAATAATTTGCTTAAGTTCGCCGCTGGTAGTGTAACCCCCAAAGGCATTAGCAGCAAAGAAATACAAAGTTTGGCTGCCTGGAGTAATTAATACATTCCGAGCAGTCAACTCCAACCCATAGCGACGATTAAAATCGTTAACCACCGCGTCAATCAAAGGCTGATATCCTTGACTTGAGCCGTAACGGCAAACTACCTCGCCGTAATCCGAACTAGACAGCAATTCTGTGGTATAGTCGCGCCACAACTGCTCAACTTCCGGCAAAATCACCGGATTTCCAGCGCTTAAATTGATAAATTCCTGCCCACTACCTGCTTGCAAAGTTTCAATAATGTCCTTCATAATGGCGCGAACACCAGTTAAACGAGACATCTGATCGCCAAATTGAGTCAGGGCAGGGTTCATAGTCAGCGGTAAAGGGTAATTGGGAAAAAGGTAAGGGTTTTATCCCTAATACCAATTTAACTGCAAATGCCCCAGCACTTATGTAGAACTACTTCTCTTTCCGTTGTTTCCTTGTTTTGTGTCCTAAGCGCAGATCCCAGCAACGCGGCGTTGAGGTTCATAATTCCTCGTTCTCCCTTCCATGAGCAAGGACAAAATTGCTTAAAAATCAGATTAGTTTATGTAAAGTATCTTAAATTTGCCTTAAAAAACAATAAACAGTGTAAAAAATAACTTTTTGTCCTGGTAAATTTGGCAAGCTATAACTCATTCCTGATACGGTTATATTCTCAACCGTGAATACTCCTATCCCGATTCAGTATATGAGTGTGAGCCGAACGAGAAATAACGAGATCGGGATTGGCCTAATCTGAAACCTATCTTCACTCTCGTTTCTCGTGAAGAATAAGCCTGCTACCGTGAATTAAATCGAATTTATGACAACAATTGAGACGCTGCGAGCAAAGCTACCATTCCCACTGAAACGACTAGCAGATTTGGCATACAACTACTGGTGGAGTTGGAGTTGCGATCGCACATCCCTATTCCAGAATATCAACCCCGACGAATGGCAGCGTTGCGGACACAACCCCGTTGCCATTCTGGAATCTGCCTCCTACGTGCGACTCACCCAACTAGCGAAAGAACCAGCATATATCAAGCGGGTAAAAGCACTAGCCGATCAACTTGACCGCTACCTGGCTGAAAAATCGCCTTGGGCTAGTCGCGTCGCCCCGCAAATCTCCCCAGAACGACCAGTAGCGTATTTCTGCGCCGAATTTGGCATCCACGAATCCTTACCCATCTACTCCGGCGGCTTAGGAATCTTAGCAGGCGACCACCTCAAATCTGCCTCAGATTTAGGCGTGCCAATGGTAGGCATCGGCTTAATGTACCGCCAAGGTTACTTCCGACAACGGTTAAATCGGGGCGGTTGGCAAGAAGACTACTATGTTGACAATCACTTTGACCAGATGCCCCTAGAGTTGATGAAAAATCAGCAAGGGGAACCCATCACAATTGAGATGGAAATCCGGCAACGCATAGTCAAAGCACAAATTTGGTTAGCGCGAGTCGGGCGAGTTAAACTTTACCTACTCGATAGCGATCGCCATGACAACGACCCGATAGACCGCTGGTTAACGGGACACTTGTACGGCGGCAACCAAGAAACACGCATCGCCCAAGAAGTAATGCTGGGGATTGGCGGTGTCCGGGCGCTGGAAGCCTTGGGGATCAATCCCTCTGTGTATCACCTGAACGAAGGCCACGCGGCATTCTGCACCTTGGAAATAGCGCGGCAAGAAATTCAGCGTAGCGGCAAGTCCTTTTATGATATCGAAGCTGACGTGCGCGAAGCTTGTGTCTTCACCACCCACACCCCCGTTCCCGCAGGTCACGATGTCTTCTCCTCAGACCTGATGGATTCTTACTTCGCCCATTACTGGCCGACACTAGGCTTGTCTCGCGAACAATTCCTGGCACTCGGTGCAAGACGACTAGGCGATCCTTGGGAACCCTTCGGCATGACCGTCTTAGCCTTGCGGATGTGTCGCACTGCCAACGGCGTTAGCGAACTCCACGGCGAAGTCTCCCGCAAGATGTGGAATATTCTCTACCCAGACCGCAAAGAAGACAAAGTACCAATTGCTCACATCACCAATGGTGTCCATGCACGTACTTGGACAGCACCCCTGATTAGCGATTTGTACTCCCAGTACCTGGGTGAAGATTGGTCAACCCGCATGGTTGATCCCAAGACCTGGGAAAAAGTAGACGAAATTCCCGATGAAGAAATCTGGTGGCGGCACCAAGTTCTCAAAGAGCGCCTGATTGCCCACACCCGCGCTAAGGTAAAAATGTCAAGGCAAAATCGCGGTGAAGAACAATTCCGCATTGATGCCGCCGACAAACTGCTAGACCCCAACGTGCTAACTATCGGATTTGCCCGGCGCTTCAGCCCATACAAGCGGGGTGACTTGCTAATGCGGGATGCAGAACGCGCCTTGAGGATTTTTGGCAATTCGCAAACACCTGTGCAAATCGTCTTTGCAGGAAAAGCCCATCCCGCCGACGAAGAAGGCAAGCGGATTATCCAACGGTTGATGGAATGGTGCAAGCACCCAGATATTCTCAACCGAGTTGCCTTAGTTGAAGACTACGACATCTACACAGGGCAAAAACTGGTGCAAGGTGTCGATGTTTGGCTAAATAACCCGCGTCGCCCTCTGGAAGCGTCTGGTACGAGTGGGCAGAAAGTCTGCTTCAACGGCGGTATCAATTGCAGCGTCCTCGACGGTTGGTGGTGCGAAGGCTATCAAGCTGATGCTAATGGAAAAGGTACCAACGGTTGGGCAATTGGTGAAGATGCCCACACCAGCGACCAAGAGTTGCAAGACCGGATTGATTCTGAATCTCTCTATCGGTTACTGGAAGAGGAAATTGTTCCTTTGTACTATGACCAAGATGAGAATGGAGTTCCCCATCGTTGGATTGGGATGATGAAAGCGTCGATTAAGACAAATTCGCCGCTGTTCAACACTGACAGAATGATTGCGGACTACGTTACTCAAGTGTACGCGCCGGGAACTTCAGTCGGTGTTGAACCAATTCTGGCGAGTGTTACAGCATAATTTTTCCAGTCTCAGCCTAGTTTTAATTCCACACTTCACTTCTTGAGGTTTGAATTAACTGAGTTTTGAGCTATTAGTAGGGTGGGCTGTGTCCACTCTACTTTTTTTTTTGAACTGCAAAGATGCTATAGGTCGGGAAGGAAGAGGTATTAAGATGGGTCGGGTTTGGCAGGCTGATTTTTATCGGTGTCCTCTCAAGGATGAAAAAGGGCAGGTGTTGTGGGAGTTGTTGATTTGCGACTCTAGCGGCAGCTTTACCTATAAGGCGCTATGTCCCCAGTCGGAAGCGAATTCCAGCTGGTTAGCTGACCAGTTGCAACAAGCTGCTAATGGTCAGCTGCCGGATATTATCCAAGTTTTTCGTCCCCAGTCGTTGAGTTTACTTGAGGCGGCGGGGCGAAAGTTGGGTGTTAAGGTGGAACCGACTCGACGCACTTATGCTTTAAAAAAATTGTTGCAGGAGGCGCAACAATCTCTCTCGCCTCTCGACAAACCGCCGCCGTTGCCATTGCCAGAAAATCTTTGGGGGGAGCAATGGCGATTTGCTACGCTTCCTGCGGGAAATTTGGAGGAAGCTTTTGCAGAACGTCCGATTCCAGTTCTGGAGATGCCAGAATTTCTCTTACCTAACAATTTGGGTTTAGCGTCAACAGTTCCAGTTCCCGGTGTGGCGATTTATGGTGGTCGTCAATCAATGCGTTTGGCGCGTTGGTTACAAGATGCCCGTCCTGTTTCTCTCAACTACATCGCTGGTGCGCCTGATGGTTTGATATTAGAAGCTGGATTGGTTGACCGTTGGGTTGTTGCTACTTTTGAAGATAAAGAAGTTGCCGACTCTGCCCAAATGTTTGAAAGGCGCAAACAACAAAGTCGAGGATTGCATTTTTTGCTGGTGCAACCTGATGATTCAGGGATGACTTATAGCGGTTTCTGGTTGTTGCAAGCAGAAAATTTTGATTGAAAGATTATTTGATTTGGCGCGATCGCAAGCTATGTACCCAAAGATAGATGAAAGTTTTATTTCCCGTTTGATAAGGAAAGTTTTCATCAAGCGTTTATAAGAACCTGCCCATTAAGTATTAGATTATCAGAATTTGGTAGGCTGCGTTGAGGAAGGGAACCCAGCGCGAAAAATTCAATTTTTTAAACTACAAACGCAGTAATTTTGAAGTGTTACTCGGCGTAAGTTGAGAGGAAGGAACTTAATTTAACAGTAATCAGTCAAGGCGATTTAAGAAACCATAAGTTTCAGGTTCCAACTAGAAAGTAAGGAAAACCATGAAAGTTATTAGTGGGATTGCTTTGTTGTTTGTAGGGTTAACACCTTTGATATGGTTAACCTGTTTTACCGAAAGTTATTTTTCACTTAATCCTTTAATTGACACAATAGTGCCTCCCGGATTTACAGAAGCAAAATTTGCCAGTATAAAAATAGGAATGCCCAAAGATGAGGTTTTGAAAATATTGCCACCACCCACATCTAGCACTTCTACAAAATGTTATATTTTTAGACCGAATAAAAAAGATAATTGCTGGTATTATGGCAATGATGGAGCAGCTTTATTCGGCGATTTTGCTTGGATTAATTTTGAAATAGCTTTTGATAAAGAAGGGAAGGTTATCAAGACAAACCGCTACGTTAACGCCGATTAACAGATACTTCTAAACGCCACACGATTTAGTTGCTATCAATCAATAATCTCAGCCTTAACTGGAAGCGCGATCGCAAACTCTGAACCTTGTCCTGGTATAGATTTTACCTCCAGGGTTCCCCCATGCTTTTCCACCACAATTTGGCGGACAATCGATAATCCTAATCCCGTTCCTTTCCCAACGGCTTTAGTTGTAAAGAACTGGTCAAAAACTTTTTTCTTCGTATCCTCTGACATTCCTGCCCCATTATCTATAATCTTAATTACCACACCAGTGCCATCTTCAGTTAGATTTGTGTGGATCGCGATTTGATTAGGATATGCTTTAATTTCCTCAAAAGAACGTTCTTGATTGGCTTCTTCTATGGCATCAATCGCATTTGCCAGCAGATTCATAAACACTTGGTTTATCTGTCCGGGATAACACTCTATATTGGGCAAACAGCCATATTCTTTAATCATCACAATATCGGGACGCTTTTCATTAGCTTTCAGCCGATGTTGCAAAATTAAAATGGTGCTATCTATGCCCTCATGAATATTAAAAAAAACTTTGCGATCGCTATCTGTTCTAGAGAAAATTCTGATAGAGTTGCTAATATGGCGAATGCGTTCCGTTCCCTGTTGCATAGAACCGATGATTTTCGGCAAGTCTGTCAACAGATACTCTAAGTCAATATCTTCCGCATCCTCTAAAATTTTTACTCCTGGCTGAGAAAACTCTTGCTGATAAAGTTGTAAATGATGAACTAAAGCTTTAAAGTATTCTTCAGTATGCTCTAAATTAGCGGAAATAAATCCCACAGGATTATTGATTTCGTGGGCAATTCCTGCTACTAACTGACCAAGGGCAGACATTTTTTCTCGCTGGACGAGTTTGATTTGAGACTCTTGTAAGTCTTCTAATGCCAGAGAAAGTTCCGCTGTTCGTTCTACAACTTTTTTTTCTAAGTTTTTTGTCAAATTTCGCAATTCTAAATGAGTTTTGACCCTAGCTAATAATTCCTCTTCTTGAAAGGGTTTGGTGATGTAATCCACTGCCCCCAAACTTAGACCTTTTACCTTACTATCTGTGTCGGAAAGGGCAGTCATAAACATAACTGGAATATCGCAGGTGGCGGCATTTTCTTTCAATCGCTTACAGGTTTCAAAGCCGTTTATTCCTGGCATCATCACATCTAATAGAATCAAATCTGGCAAGCTATATTGAATCTGCTTCAGTGCCATTTCGCCATTTATAGCTGTAGCAACTTCAAACCCTACATCAGTTAATGCCTGAGATATTAATTGCAGATTAGTAGGAGTATCATCCACTACTAAAATAACATCAGATTTTTGCATATGCAATTATTGCACTCCTGTTAATCTATATATTGATTAAATATTCTATTTCTTTCTGCATGAAAGCTCTTAGTTAAATGCACAATCGACTGGATAAATGGATCATATTTTATGTTTAATTGCTCTATTCCTTAGCTTCTTCTAGCAGTTATTTCAAGCAACCCTGCTGAGCAAGGTTCAGGGCTAACCAGGGATATATGCGTGTATTCCTTCAGCCGCTTAACTTCTGATTTTAAGTAAGAAGCTGTCACAGACCAAACCATAGTCCTAATTATTAGACTGTTAGCAACTGTTTCTATTTCAGCCAGCCAGATTGCTAACCATCCCTCGATTCCATCAACCTTTTGCTGTACTTTCAGAAGAGCATTTTGCTTTAAATTATCTAGATCAAGTTACGCCCAACTTCATAGCTGTAATAAGCAAATAGGCTGACTGCTAAAGTTATGCTGTCGATAATCAGGCTTAGCCTAAAATTAGGATATCAAAGCTATTTCACATTATGACAATGCCATAATTGAGTTAGCATTGCTAATTTTATAATTTGATTAAGTTACTGATTCACGACTATAAATTCAGACAAATAATGGGGTTTTAGATAATATCAGTGGCTGTTTGTCTGACAAATTTCCGGTAATAAAGCTACAAAAATAGCATATAATCAACCAAAAGTAACTTGTGTTAGTACAATAAGTATGATAGCAAAAAACCCTAATCAAGAACTGACAGAAATCACACAAATTGCTGAAGGGGATCACTTACGGGAAGATTTCAACAAGTCTAGCTTGAAGTAATTGGGGAAATTGGGAGTAGTATTTTTGATTGAGTGGGGAAGGATGAGGCAATGGCAACAGTTTTACTAGACGTTGATGCAGGTTGCCTTCAGTGTCTTGCGCTTGAAGCGTAACTTGAATGCTGGTAGAGTAGCGATCGCTTGCTTCAAAAAACTGCTTCAACTCACCCTTAGCACCATAAGGGGCAAACCAATTAAACGCTTCATTCCCCAGCGTAATAATTTTATCTCCTTGCCAATGCAACACCAATAATTGCTCTAAAAAGGGGCGAAATCGTTTTTTTACAGCCTCAGTGTATGCTTTATTCCCCGGTGGTTTGTAAGGCACCGTATTCGTAAGTAAAACGCGCTCGAGGACAACTTGTAAATCGGTATCCTTATTGGGTTCGGTGGCTGCGATCGCACGGTACAAACCCCGACGCACAAAGCCACCAGCAGCGCCGTAAAGCGGTTGACGTGCCCGCACTTCATCTTTTCCCAAATCGCGGGCAAAAAAGCACAGCTTGCTCTCCAGATTGCCTGCATAGAGAATTGGCTGCGTCGGCTCCAAACTCGCTGCCTGATAAACTGGTTCATCGACGGGAAATGTTTCCCGTTGCGCTTCCTGCTGGATATCTGTAATTAACTGTTTAATATCTGACATAACGTCTCTTACTCCTTAAGATAGATGCAATAAATTGTGTCTATGCAAAAGCACATATCTTGAATGATACTCTGTTGAATTGCCAACAGAGTATCCTATACAACCTCTAGATTGAAGGGTAAATTAAAAGCTACAGTGTTTTAACGACTAATTACGAATTTGGAGTTTCCTATGGTGATAGAAACTACCCTAGACGAAGCTTCCATTAAGCAAAGTCTGGAACAATTTCTACTGGTGTTGTCTGTTTCCTTGAGTGTGGCGACACTCTCGCGGATTTTCAGTTGGTTACGCCAAATTCCCTACACATTGCTGCTGGTGATTGTCGGGTTATTCCTAGCGTTTGTAGATGTGCGGCTGGTGAACCTGTCGCCACAATTGATTCTGGAGATTTTTTTGCCTCCTCTGCTTTTTGAAGCCGCCTGGAATATCCGCTGGCGAGACTTGAAGGATGATTTATTTCCAGTCACTTTGTTTGCCATCTTCGGTGTCATCATTTCGGTTATCGGAATTGCATTTCCCCTCAATTGGTTGACTGGACTTCCTCTTACAACTGCTCTCCTTGTCGGTGCTTGTTTATCTGCTACCGATCCCGTTTCCGTAGTAGCTTTGTTTCGGGAACTGGGTGCTGGCAAACGGCTAACAATGTTGATGGAGGGAGAGAGTTTATTTAACGATGGCGTGGCGGTGGTGGCGTTTACGTTGCTAGTGGGAATTCCACTGGGAACCAATGAATTTGCACTAGACACTACAATTGCTAGTTTTTTAGTATTTGTTGGTGTTGGGATTGGAATTGGCAGTTTAGTTGGTTTTGGAATTTCCTACCTTACGCAACGTTTTGACTTGCCATTAGTAGAACAATCACTCACTCTTGTTTCTGCTTACGGCACTTATTTGATAACAGAAGACTTGGGTGGTTCTGGGGTAATTGGGGTTGTCACGGTTGGCGTAATTTTGGGTAACTTTGGCTCTCGCATTGGCATGAACCCGCGCACCCGGTTATTGGTATCTGAATTTTGGGAATTTTTAGCATTTTTTGTCAATTCCATCGTTTTTCTTTTAATAGGCGATCAAATCCACTACTCACGTCTAGTAGAGAATTTTAGTCTGATTGCAGTGACAATTGGGGCGGTATTGGTAACGCGAGCAGTTGCTATCTATGGACTCAGTGCTTTGAGCAATTGGCTAGTTAAATCTCAAATAGGTTGGCGAGATCAAACAATACTTTGGTGGGGTGGTTTAAGAGGTTCAGTTTCAATTGCCTTGGCGGTAAGTGTACCCATTATCTTACCAGGAAGAGACGAAATTATTGATATGGTGTTCGGCGTTGTTTTGTTTACTTTGTTAGTTCAAGGTTTGACAACTCAGTGGTTTTTGGAAAGATTAGGGTTGGTTGGAGATCAGCCAATACGCCAGCAATATTCAGAGGCAATTGCCCGTCGCATCGCCTTAAATCGAGTGTTGAATTATTTATTGGAAGCTGGCAAAGAATCAGAAATCGATCCGGAGTTTTATTGTTACGAGTTACAACTGGTTCAAGGACAACTCAAGGGAATTGAGGAGGAAATTGAGAAGCTGCAAAATCAATATCCTCAGTTGCGATCGCTTAATATGCAACAACTGCGAGAAAAACTCTTAGATATTGAAGCAGACACCTACGCCGAACTGATCCGTGCAGGACGTTTAAATAATCGACTCTCACCCGTATTGCAGGAAATTCTAGCTGAATCAACAGAGGATGAAAGGAAATAAACTGAGGACAGCACCTCAAAGCGAACCCTCTCTTCATCCTCGACAGTTCGATTTCAAAAAGCGTTCGCGTCTACACAAACAAAGTCCGTTGTCAAAGAAGGATCGTTATGACATCGAATCAAAGTGTTAAAAAGATTAAAGTCATTATCTTCCAGCTACCAGTAGAGTTTACCTTTGGTTCAAATATTCCAATAAGTTCGCCGTTTCTTGCGGTGTAACTAAAGTATTCGCACACAAAATCCCCGAAGCAGCAACAGCCGGAACGCCAATTCCTGGCATCGTACTATCCCCCACCCGATACAATCCAGAAATCGGCGTTTGTGTACCTGGAAATATCCCTTTACCAACTGCAATTGCAGGGCCGTATGTTCCCTGATAGCGGCGTAAGTAGTAAGCGTGAGTTAACGGTGTGCCGATAAGTTCTAATACAATGCGATCGCGTATATCCGGAATCACTCTCTCTAACGCACGGAATAGAGATTGCGATCGCTCTTTTTTCCTTTCCTCATACTCCTCATCTCGTCGCCATCCCTCATAAGGTTCCAACGTGTAGGCGTGAACCACATGATGTCCCACTGGCGCAAGATTAGCGTCCCACACTGAAGGGATAGAAATCATGCAAGTATTCCCCGGTTCGGTAATATCTTTACTCGCATCGTGAACTACCACATGATGTCCCGTCAGATTTTCTAAACCCTCAGCACGGATGCCTAAATGTAAGTGCATAAAGCTATCAACTGCCGGGGTTTCTAAAGATTGCTGACGATAAGATGGCGGCAAATCTTCGGGGCGCAATAACTTAGTATAAGTATCCCAAAGGGTAGCATTAGAAATTACAACAGTCGCGTTAATAACTTCACCATTTTTTAACTTGACGCCTGTTACTTTGCCTGATTGGATTAATATTTGCTCAACATGAGCATTCAATTTCAATTCGCCACCCCAACGCTTTAAACCGCGAACCAAAGCATCCACAATTGCGCCACTTCCCCCAATAGGATACTCGACACCAGCGCGAGAACGTTCTCCTAACATAAATGCCACCTCTGGGGCAATTGTCCCGTGCGCCTTAAGTCCAGAAAGTAGAAAACATTCCAAGTCAATTAAGCGCCGCACCCAAGGATCTCGCACCTCTCGATCCATCACATCGCCAACAGAACCTTGGAGGATTCTCAGATGCGGTAGCAGTTTCAATACAGATGGTAAATATTGCCCCATAATTACTGGTATTATCTGCCAATCTGCTCTCAAAGCAATAGTAGAAATCCCCCGCAGTGATTCGTAAAGAGGTAGTAGACGTTTTTCAAATTGTTCTAATTCTCTTGCACCCTGAGGCGTAATTTCAGCAACAGTTTGGCGATATCGTTCAGCATCGCTGTAAACGGGAAAAGTGCCTTCAGGAAAGTGATAGTGACCCATAGGATCGTAGCGAACAGCTTGCAACGATTCTCCCAGAACTTCTAACACTTGCTGTAATGGATTCAGACCGCTTCCAGGGGTGAGTCCGCAATAAAATGAGGGGCCAGAGTCAAAATGAAATCCCTGCCGCGAGAAACTGTGTGCAGCACCACCAGCGATCGCGTGGCTTTCGCAGACTAGCACTCGTTTTCCGTAACGGGCAAGTAACGCCCCTGCGGTTAAACCGCCAATTCCGCTACCGATAACAATTACATCTAAACTCATATTATGGCAATCTCATTTTATTTATAAACACTATCTTTTTTAAAAGAACCGCTAAGATGCTCAGGAAGAGAGAAGAAGTCATTTTTAAAATGAGTTTGATTTATTTAGGGAGATTATTGGATAATTATCTTAATAGCTTGTCAAGCCAATCTTTATGGTACAGCACAACCCGGAAACCAGATTACCAACAAGCGCTGAACTTCCTTGTTCGGATGATACACCAGTGGATAACGAAGACCAAAATTTTATCCCGAATTTTCTATTATTCTTGCTAGAGTTCATTTGGGGTAATCGCCTTGACTGGTATTTTGGTGTGGATATGGGCGTCTATCACACGACAGGCGTGAATCCGAGAGTACCCGTGGTGCCAGATGGGTTTCTAAGTTTGGGAGTTGAACGGAGAAAAAACAATGGTTCGCGCTCTAGTTATGTTCTCTGGGAAGAAAATAATATTGCGCCTATTTTTGTCTTAGAAATTGTCTCTCACACCTATGGGGGAGAATACGACACAAAAATGGCAATTTATGCCAATTTAGGCGTGTTGTATTATGTAATTTATAATCCGAATTTCTGGCGGCGCGACCAGGAACAACCTTTTGAAGTTTATCGTTTAGTAAATGGCTCATATCATTTACAAATCGGAGAACCATTCTGGATGCCAGAAATTGGTTTAGGGATTGGGCGATTTGTAGCTCAAGTCGGAGGCATACAGCGCGAGGTATTGTACTGGTACGATGCCCAAGGTGTGAGGTATCAGACAGGTGAGGAATTAGCTGAAATTGAGCGAAATCAGCGGGAGTTAGCACAACAACAAGCTGAATTGGAACGACAGCGCTCAAATGAAATGGCAGAGTTATTAGAGAGATATCGCGATCGCTTTGGTGACTTAACCCAAGACTAAGACTTTTTCCTTCCAGCTTCAGCTCTATTTCAAAACTTCCGCCAACCTGCTAATACCCTCCTCAATTTGTGGCAAAGTGAGTTCAGAGTAACCAAAGATAAACTCGCCTGGGCGATGCGCTTTGAGATAATGAGGTTGGGCGGACATCATCCCCACACCCACTTTCGCAGCACGATGAATAATCTCCTCATCGCTAAAGCTGGTGTACAGTCGCACCATCAAATGAATTCCAGCCTTTTCGCCTAAAATCGTCGCTTGTTCACCAAAGTGAGTGTTTAAAGCCTGCACTAACACGCTTCGACATTGGTCATAGTGCGATCGCATTCTTCTCAGATGACGTTCTAAATGCCCTTCTTCAATAAAATCTGTCAGGATATACTGCTCTAACAACGGTAACTGGCGATCGCTCAACCGCTTGGCGCGGGTAAAGATTGATACTAAATTCTGGGGTAACACTAAATAGCCAATTCGCAGCGAGGGAAACAGCACCTTCGAGAAAGTCCCGATGTAAAGCACTGAGTCACTTTTATCTAACCCTTGCAAGGCGGGAATCGGACGATCGCCATAGCGATATTCGCTGTCATAATCATCTTCAATAATCATCGTCCCCGTAGAGTGCGCCCAAGAAAGTAACTCTAATCGCCGAGGAAGCGATAGTATCGCCCCAGTGGGAAACTGGTGAGAGGGCGTTACGTAGACAAGTTTAATCGGTTCAGTTGTAGCGGCTAAATCCTTGACCAATAAGCCTGACTCATCTACACCGATAGGCAATAGTTTAGCTCCCTGTGAGAGAAAGATTCGCCGTCCACTGAGGTAGCCTGGGTCTTCGATCGCGATCGCATCCCCAGGATCGATCAACAAGCGCATCACCATATACAGCGCTTGCTGGCTGCCATTGGTCATGATTACAGAGTCGGGGTCGCACTGCACCGCACGAGAACGAGACAGGTAACGGGCGATCGCTTCTCGCAAAGGTCTGTGTCCTTGCGGATCGGTTGCATAGTCCAGCCAAGAGGAGCCTTTGCGACAGTGACTCAACAGCAGCTTGCGCCACAGTTGCATTGGAAATTTATCAAAAGCAGGTCGTCCGTAGCGAAAGCTAATCGCGGTGTCGGGTACACTCGTCAAAGAGACATCCGTCTGGGATAGTTTTATCCCATACTTGGACAGCTTGCAAAGTGGACGCGCAATCTTCTCTTGAGACTCAACGGGCGTACTTCGCAACATCAGGTCGGGGAGTTGATCGCAGACAAACGTCCCAGAACCTACGATGGTCTGGATATAGCCTTCGCTGAGCAGTTGCTCATAACTTTGGGTGACGGTAGTACGAGAAACCCCTAAAGATTTGGAGAGCGATCGCGTTGAAGGAATGCGCTCTTTTGGCGCTAAACGTCCGCTCAAAATAGCTTGACGCAGTTCTTCGTATAGCTGTCGATGTAATGGTACTGCATTGCTGTCGAGGGCGATCGCTAAATCCATACTTCCCCGCTTGAGAGAATCAGACCAAAGTGGACTTATATTAGATCCCAAAAGTGGCTCTTGTAGAAGACCAATTTCAAGATTACTCTAACAGTGAAACAAGCGTGAACTCGTATCGTGCTGATGGAACAAGAAATCCATATCAGAGAGGCTTTTCCAGAGGAAGATTCCCTAATTGCTGAACATTTTTATCAAATGTGGCTGGATAATCATGTTCCTTCTGATTCTATTGAGCCTGACTGGCTCCACATTACGCTCCAGTTTATAGAACGCGCTCGCAAAGAGCGATGCTACAAAGCTTTTGTTGCGGAGGTTGATAGTAGAGCGATCGCTTCAGCCAGTTGTCAGCTGTTTGCTGGTCTTTACCCGCATATCCTCAAACCGGAATATCGCAACTATGGATACATTTGGGGAGTTTACGTTGAACCGCCTCACCGCAGACAGGGACTTGCCAAAAAACTCACACTTTGTGCAATCGACCATCTGAAATCGCTTAACTGCACAAGGGTTATCCTACACGCCTCTCCATCAGGTAAGCCAGTTTACTCTAGTCTTGGGTTCAGCGAAAACAATGAGATGCGGTTGGATCTGACGTGATTTAAAAGACGTTACCAAGCGCCTGTAAGCCGTGAAAGGTATTAAATACTACTAGGAGGAAATCATGAGTTCTTTAGAACATGAAATGAGTGAGGAACGTACCCCTACGCAACGCAGCACCGTCAAGCGTCTTCCTCAACGCGCAGATTATGAAAGTCAGGTTATCTATCAAATTTTGGATGAAGGGTTGGTGTGCCATGTTGGATTTGTCGTAGACGGTCAGCCTTTTGTCATTCCTACTGCTTATGGAAGGGTAGGAGATAAGCTGTATATTCATGGATCGCCTGCTAGCCGGATGTTGCGATCGCTCTCCAACCGGATTGAAGTCTGCGTTACAGTCACCCTGCTGGATGGGCTGGTACTGGCGAGGTCTGCCTTCCACCACTCAATGAATTATCGCTCGGTTGTAATCTTTGGCACAGCAGTGATTGTGGAAAACCCTGAAGAAAAGCTAGAAGCACTCCTCGCTTTTACCGAACACGTAATACCGGGACGATGGGCAGAAGTGCGATCGCCAAGCCGCCAGGAACTTCAGGGAACCTTGGTACTCTCCCTACCCCTAAATGAGGCATCAGCTAAGGTGCGGACTGGTGATCCTAACGATGACGAAGCAGACTACAGCTTACCCGTGTGGGCGGGTGTTGTTCCCCTGCAATTAACTGCTGCTGCGCCAATTGCCGATTCTCGTTTACAGCCGGGAATCAGTCTACCTCCTTATGTACAAAATTACACCCGTGTTTGCGAAAGGTGACAAGCAATGATCAATCTCAGCGTCAACCTCAATAAGGTTGCTCTGCTCAGAAATTCCCGTTCTTTGGAACTCCCAAGCGTCACCAAAGCTGCGGCAATCTGTATCGAAGCTGGTGCCAATGGCATTACAGTTCACCCCCGCCCAGATAAACGTCACATTCGACCAGAGGATGTGTATGCTCTAGCGGAAATGATTACGGTTGAGTTTAATATTGAAGGGAATCCATTCCAACCGCAGTTTATGGAAATGGTTCGCCAAGTGAAACCTACGCAGTGTACATTGGTGCCGGATGCTGCCGATACTTTCACTTCGGATCGCGGTTGGGATCTGGTGGAAGATGGACAGCGGCTAATCCCGATTATTGATGAGTTAAGAAATCTGGGAATTCGAGTCAGTTTGTTTTTGAATCCAGATTTGGTGCAGATTCAACACGCTAAAGACATCGGCACCCAACGGATTGAGCTGTATACTGAACCCTATGCGGCTGCATTTGGGCATGGCGATGTGGAGTCTGTTTTTCAGGAATACGCGATCGCTGCTCAAACGGCTCAATCCCTCGGTCTAGGGGTTAATGCTGGACACGATCTCAATCTCCAAAATCTGGGAAAATTCTGCTCTATTCCCGGTATCCTAGAAGTCTCTATTGGTCATGCTCTGATTGCTGATGCGTTGGAAATCGGGTTATCTGGGGCTGTCAAAGCCTACTTGCAAATTTTAGCCCAGGTAGAAATTTCAAATAAAGAGGCGTAAATGGTTGAAGTTATTAGTCCTCAGCACGAATGACACTGGCTTAAAAGCCGTGAAATTTATTTCACTTTTCAAAGCTAAAACCTGTTGAAACTCTTTGAAATTAATATACACAAAGCATTTTATTTTGTTTCAACAGACTTAAGATTTTAGCCCGTTCGCGTAGCGTTCCCGAAGGGTACTTTAGTTCCTGGCTTGAGCTTTCAAGACAGGTCTATCGTAATTGTCGTAGCAATTGCAATGCTTTTTGATAATCAGCAGTCATACCTTGATCGCTAAAAAGTTCTGCTGCTGCTTGTAAATCTTGAATTGCGCCTCTTGCATCGCCTGTTTCGTAGCGAATTAACCCCCGATTTCCGAAAGCTTTGGCAAATTTGGGAGAAATAGATATTGCCTCACTATAGTCATCAATTGCTGCTTGAGGATTACCAATTAAATGACGGGCAATTGCCCGATTGTAGTAAGCTGCTGCATTGTTAGGATCGCGCTGGATGGCTTGGTCATAATCCGCGATCGCTTCTTCTATATCTCCCATTCGCCGCCGAAGAATCCCTCGGTTGTAATAAGCTTCTGCTAGATTCGGATTGAGACTCGCCGCCTTAGTAAAATCGGCAATTGCTTCCTTTGTTTCACCTAATTTAACGCGAACATTTCCCCGGTTCACGTAGGCATTGGCATAGTTAGGTTGTATCCGAATTGCTTTGCTTAAATCCTCAAAAGCCGCTTTAGAATCGCCTAACCCACTCAGCGCATTTCCCCGATTGTAGTAAGCGATCGCACTCTTTGAATTAAGCTTCAGGGCTGCGGTGTAATCTTCAATTGCTTCTCGATATTTTTTTTCTTCAGCATACACAGCACCCCGACTTAAGTACGCATCAGTATTTTTAGGATTCAACCCCAACACAGAGGTATAGTCTGCGATCGCACCTGAATTATCTCCTAGCTGACGCTTTGCCAAACCCCGGCGATAATAAGCTTTTTCCAAGGTGGAATCTAGGCGAAGTGCTTCATTGAAATCTGTGACAGCATCGCTGTAGTCACCTTTGTTATACTTTCGTTCGCCCCGATTAAACAATTCCTCAGCACTTAATTGAGCTAATACTGGGGACTGGGGGCTGGGGATTAGGGAATGGGGATTGAGGGATAATCCACTCAGTAGAATCGCCAGTCCCAAAATTTTTATTGTGTATTGATATTGCATGGCTTTATCCAATTTTGGATTTTAGATTTTGGATTTTTGTCTTCAATCCAAAATCTAAAATCTAAAATCCCTGAAAACTGTAGATTTTTTGAGTTTCTAAGTTGTCACAAACAGAGGAAGGTAGAGTACCTATAGGGAAGGTTTGCCGATCTAGGTGTATTTGTAACCCTGTCAGCGGGTCTAAACCAGTTGAAATCATAAATTCCAGTCCTTCCAAATGCTGCCATTGCAATAAAGCATCGAGAATTTGCGCGATCGCTTTCACATAAGGATGACCATTGTCCTGATACCAATCGGATGCTGCCAGATGCGGTTGGTCAAAACCCAAGTGAACAGTTAGCGATGGTTTCCCGAAAAGCGCGATCGCTACAGGTCTCGTTTCTTCCTGCAACAACAAATCGTGACTTCTTGCCAAATGCCGCAGTTTATCCAATCTTTCGTAGCGTTCCGTTACCTGCGGTTCATCCTGCCAGTGCAGCGCTACCGTAACTAAATACGTCTGCAACAGCATATGACCCAACTTTTGGGCTTTTGTCGCTAGATAGATCGAATTATAATCATTTGCCTCAATTAACAACGGCACCCGATCTACCACCTCCAAACCGTACCCTTTCAACCCAGCAATTTTGCGGGGATTATTAGTAATCAAGCAAATTTTTGTTATACCTAAATCGTTGAGAATTTGCGCTCCTACCCCATAATTCCGCAAATCGGCAGGAAATCCCAATCGCTCATTTGCTTCTACAGTATCCAGCCCCATATCTTGCAAAGAATAGGCTTTCAACTTATTAATTAGACCAATTCCCCGCCCTTCTTGCCGCAGATAAACCACAACGCCTGATCCGGCATTTTCAATCATTTTCAGCGCCGCTTGCAGCTGCATTCGGCAGTCGCAACGCAGAGAACCCAAAGCATCACCAGTCAGACATTCCGAGTGCATCCGCACCATCACCTTTTTGTCATTAAAATCAGCTGGGTTGCCCTTAACAATAGCAACTGTTTCTGATTGATCTAGGGTGTTACGGTAAGCGTAAATTTGGAAATTGCCAAACTGAGTAGGCAATTCGGCAATTGTTTCTCGACAGACGAATCTTTCGTGATTGAGGCGGTAACTAATTAAGTCAGCAATACTGATAATTTTCAGATTGTGCATCTTGGAGTATTCTATTAACTCCGGCAACCGCGCCATCGAACCATCGGGATTTTGAATTTCGCAGATCACCCCAGCTGGATATAATCCTGCCAATTTTGGCAAGTCAACCCCGGCTTCTGTATGACCCGCCCGTTTCAAAACGCCACCTTCCCGCGCCCGTAGAGGGAATATGTGACCCGGACGGCGCAAGTCTTGTGGGGATGTTGCGGGATTGATAGCTACCTGGATCGTCAGCGCCCTATCTTCAGCAGAAATTCCTGTGCGTACACCCATAGTAGGGGAGGCATCGATGCTGATGGTGAAGGCGGTTTGGTTGCTGTCGGTGTTGTTGCTAACCATCAAGGGCAGATCGAGTTCATCCAAGCGATCGCCTGTCAGCGCCAGACAAATCAGACCCCGCGCATACACCGCCATGAAATTGATTGTGTCCGGCGTGGCGAACTGCGCCGCACAAATCAAATCACCTTCGTTTTCCCGACTCTCATCATCCACTACCACGACCATCCGCCCAGCCTTGAGGTCTGCTAAGGCAGCATCAATCGAGTCAAATTTAAACGTTTGGTTTGAAGCAGCGCGATGCTTCGCATCTTGGCTTTGAGGCAATTCCACAGATTAACAACAATAAACCGTAAAAAACTATCTCTCTTGATAGTAGCCTGTTGCCACCACTAAGAGGGGCAGTCACTTAGATTATAGAGCGATGTTGCTAACGCGCGATCGCTCACACTTGATACTTATAGTCTGTGGCACAATCGGTAGTTGAAGTATCATCCTTTCTCCTAATAGTGGCACCTGAGCTTGAAAAATTTGGCGAACAAGTCCGACAACTGAGAAAAGCACTAGGGCTTTCTCAGGAAGATTTGGCAGAACTGACAGATTTACACCGCACCTATATTGGCGGAATTGAGCGCGGTGAAAGAAACGTTGCCTTAATCAATATTGTCCGCTTAGCAAAAGCCTTAAATGTGTCACCGAGTGAACTATTAAAAGGAATTGAATGACAGAATTGCCACAACTTATATAGGAACTGCGATATATCAGCATGGTGATGAATAAAGCTAATTAGAATCCGCAGGAAAGCCAAAACTATTTAGCAGTAGCAGTGCTTTTATTAACTGAATAAATTACTAAATTATCGGAGCAATATACGATTAGTTGCTATAGTTAGCCTTGAATCCCGGCAACTAACATTGTCGCGCTGGACGATTATGTTAAAATTTCTACCACCAAATCTTAGTTTTGATACTACAATGCAGCAAAAGTAGCTTTGTGCGATCGCTTTGACTTTGGCTGATTACTGACCGCTTAAAATTAAAGATTTTTAGGAAACAAGAGCATCATGGGTGAATTAGGACGTGTGCCAGTTGGAATTGTTGGCGCGTCGGGCTATGGTGGTGTGCAACTGGTCAGACTCTTGAAGGAGCATCCGGGAGTCGAACTGGTTTACTTAGGTGGCGAAAGTAGTGCCGGAAAGCCATTTTCCGACCTCTACCCGCATCTAGGTCATTGCGTTGACTTAAACATAGAACCCCTGGATTTAGACACCATTGCCAGTCGCTGTAAAGTCGTTTTTCTCTCCTTGCCGAATGGGCTTGCCTATCAGATGGCACCAGCATTGGTGGCGAAGGGGTGCAAAGTGCTGGATTTATCGGCTGACTACCGATTTTTTGACTTGGAAACATACCAATCCTGGTATGGTGGCGATCGCGCAGATCGAGAAATTGCTGCCACAGCAGCTTATGGCTTACCGGAACTATACCGCGATCGCATTGCCGAAGCCTCGCTAATAGGTTGTGCTGGTTGCTACCCTACCGCGAGTCTCCTGGCACTCTCACCACTCTTAAAGCAAGGATTAATCTTGTCAGAAACCGCCATTATCGATGCCAAATCCGGCACATCTGGCGGCGGACGGCAAGCAAAAACCAATCTGTTACTAGCTGAGGCTGACAACTCGCTTGGCCCTTACGGAGTCGGCGGAAGGCACCGCCATACCCCAGAAATTGAGCAAGTTTGTAGCGATTTGGCTGGACACGAAGTCAGAGTACAATTTACCCCGCACCTGATCCCGATGGTGCGCGGAATTTTAGCCACCGTTTACGCCACCCTGCGCGATCCCGGACTGGTGCGAGAAGATTTACTGACCATTTACAAAGCCTTCTACCGCTCATCTCCTTTCGTCAAAATGTTACCAGGCGGCACTTACCCACAAACAAAGTGGGCTTGCGGTACCAATTTATGCTATATCGGCATCGAAGTTGATCCCCGCACCGACCGCGTAATAGTTATGTCAGCAATTGACAACTTAGTCAAAGGGCAAGCAGGTCAAGCCCTCCAGTGTCTCAACCTAATGATGGGTTGGGAAGAAACACTTGGGTTGCCAACTATGGGCTTTTACCCATGAATAAGACACCTCATATTCTCGTTCCCAGGCTGAGCCTGGGAACGAGGGGGTGGGAGGCTGAGCCTCCCGTACCGAAAACTGCGGGGATGGCTAAATTGTTGGCCCCATACCTACAGTAGCGGCATAAGTTGCGCGATCGCCCAATTCATCTTCAATTCGCAGCAAGCGGTTATATTTCGCTACCCGTTCGCTGCGGCACAGAGAACCAGTTTTGATTTGACCTGCGCGAGTTGCTACGGCTAAATCGGCAATTGTCGTGTCTTCAGTTTCGCCGGAACGATGGCTGATAATCGACCGGAAACCATTCCGGGTAGCTAGGTCGATAGTTGCCAAAGTTTCCGTTAGAGAACCAATTTGATTAAGTTTAATCAGGATTGAATTAGCAGCTGCCTGTTCAATTCCTTTTTGTAATCGAATCGGGTTGGTAACAAATAAATCGTCACCAACAAGTTGCACAGATGCGCCCACTTTCTGCGTCAAAAGTTTCCAACTTTCCCAGTCTTCCTCGTGCAAACCATCCTCAATGGAAATAATCGGATATTGCCCGGCTAACTTCGCCATATACTCAATAAAATCAGCAGGCGAATGGGATGCTCCATCGTAAACATACTGACCATCTTTGTAGAACTCGCTAGCGGCAACATCCAGAGCCAAAGCAACTTGTTCTCCTGGCTTATAACCAGCCTTCTCTATCGCCGCCACTAACAATTCTAAAGCCGCTTGATTCGACTCTAAATTTGGCGCAAAACCGCCTTCATCCCCTACGCCTGTTAGCAAATTCTTATCCTTCAACACCTTAGCTAAAGCCGCAAACACTTCAGCACCCCAACGCAGTGCTTCTCGGAAAGAAGTTGCCCCAATAGGCACAATCATGAACTCTTGGAAATCCACATTATTATCAGCGTGAGCACCACCGTTAATCACATTCATCAACGGTACTGGCAACACATTCGACAACGGCCCCCCCAAATAGCGATAAAGAGGCAATTCTAGAGTCGCAGCAGCAGCTTTAGCATTTGCCAGCGAGACGGCAAGAATAGCATTTGCGCCCAGGTTCGATTTATTTTCCGAGCCATCGATTTGAATCATCGTGGTATCAATCAACACCTGATCCAGCGCGTCCAACTCCATTAATTCAGGCGCGATTTTCTCCTCAACATTCTTCACCGCCGTGAGGACACCTTTCCCACCGTAGCGGCTTTTATCATCATCCCGCAGTTCGTGTGCCTCAAAAGTCCCTGTAGATGCTCCACTGGGAACCTGAGCCAGCCCCACCGCACCGTTGATCAGATAAACTTCTGCTTCCACTGTCGGACGACCGCGAGAGTCGAGAATTTCACGAGCCACAATAGCGTCAATGGCTGTATCTGGCGTGTTCATCATTTTGTTTCACCCTTAATAGCAAGATTGCAAGTGGCTCACATTTATGCAGGCCTTCAATCGGCTTTTAGCCCAATACAGTTCAGATATTTCGTTGTCACACATTTGCTCCCCCTAGTCCCCTTCTTCAAGGGAGGTATTTTCAAAGCCCCCGAATTTATCGGGGTATCCTCAAAGCCCCCATAAATTCGGGGGTTGGGGGGATTTACGTTACAAATTTGTTGACATCTAGTAGTCTCACTGAACTGGATCAGGTTTTGTAGCCCGATTGTTAGAATACGTCCTGAACGGACACTCAAGCGTCATATTAAGAAGGAATTTGGGATTAAAACGATGCGAATGCTACACACCATGCTGAGAGTCGGCAACTTAGAAGAGTCTTTGAAATTTTACTGCGAACTGCTGGACATGAAGTTGCTGCGCCAAAAAGATTATCCTGGCGGCGAATTTACCCTGGCTTTTGTGGGTTATGGCGATGAGTCTGACCACACGGTGTTAGAACTAACCTACAACTGGGGCAAAGAACAGTACGATTTGGGAGATGCCTACGGTCACATTGCTATTGGTGTTGATGATATTTACGCCACCTGTAATGAAATAAAGGCGCGTGGCGGCAAAGTCTCGCGGGAACCAGGGCCCATGAAGCACGGTTCGACGGTGATAGCGTTTGTGGAAGACCCGAATGGATACAAGGTGGAGTTGATTCAACTGGGGACTCAGGGTGCCCAAAAGCAGGAAGCGGCTGAAGCAGCAAGTCGCTAGATTTGCGATGTCGCTCGCGCCCTTATAGAGTGGGGCTATACAGACAAAGCCCGCGCACCATCCGGGCTTTTTTTGCATCCTACCCAATACTTTTTTTGTTAGCGATGTTCATCTTTTCTAGAAATTAGCCGAGCTGAACTAGACAGCAATTATACTGAGACATTAAGAGTACAAGTTGTCATAAAAAGAACAAGTTGTAAACAAAAACCTCAATACTGGCGAGGTTGTTACCCCGCCCGCTTGTTGGCGAAGGATATCTGTATTTTTGCCAATAAAAAAGGGGCGGTCAAAATGCCCACCCCTCAAGAGATTATTGAGTTGTTATTAACCGAGCAATTCTTTAGCCTTGGCAACTACGTTGTCAACAGTGAAGCCAAACTTCTCTAGAGCCACGGGGCCGGGGGCGGAAACGCCAAAACGGTCAACGCTGATCATCGCGCCTTCACTGCCAATGTAACGGCACCAGCCGAAGCTAGAAGCTGCTTCCACAGCTAAGCGCTTAGTGACACCTTTAGGTAACACAGACTCGCGGTAAGCCGCATCCTGCGCGTCGAACAGTTCCCAGCTAGGTATGGAGACGACGCGGACTTTCTTGCCTTCACCGCGCAGCTTGTCGGCTGCACCAGCGCAGAGTTGAAGTTCGCTACCTGTACCCATCAGGATGATGTCAGGAGTACCATCGCTGTCAGAGAGGGTGTAAGCACCCTTAGCCACGCCTTCAATAGAAGTGCCAGGCAAGTTGGGCTGTGCTAGACGAGACAGCGCCAGCAACGTCGGGCGATTTTGGTTAGCAGCTTCAATCGCTACCTTATAAGAACCAGAGGTTTCGTTACCATCAGCGGGACGAATCACTGTTAGCTGGGGAATTGCCCGCAGAGATGCGATGGTTTCAACTGGTTGGTGGGTGGGGCCATCTTCACCTAGCTGGATGGAGTCGTGGGTCATCACCCAGATAGCACCTGCGTGGGACAATGCTGAAATACGAATCGCCGCCCGCATATAGTCAGCAAAAACTAAGAAGGTGGCACCGTAAGGGATTAATCCGGAACCATGTAGCGCAATGCCGTTACAAATCGCTCCCATGCCGTGTTCGCGGACACCAAAGCGGATGTTGCGATTTTCGTAATGACCGGGCTGGAAGTCGCCGGAAGACTTGAGCAAGGTCATGCAGGAGTGAGCTAAGTCAGCAGAACCGCCAAGTAATCCGGGGACAACATCAGCCAAGGCGTTGAGGCACTTACCAGACTGATTGCGGGTGGAATCTGCCTTATCTTCTGGGGTGTAGGTAGGTAGTACCTTCTCCCAACCTTCTGCCAGTTTGCCGCTGAGCATTTGTTCTAGTTGGGCTGCTTCGGCACCATACTTGGCTTTGTAATCGGCGAAGTTCTTATTCCACTCTTCCTCGTACTTAGCACCGCGTTCAACGGCTTTGCGCCAATGGTTGAGGGCATCTTCTGGAACCTGAAAAGGCTCGTATTCCCAACCGAGTTTTTCACGGGTTGCAGTTACTTCTGAGCCACCCAATGCGGAACCGTGGACACCTGCGGTATTGGCTTTATTGGGGGAGCCGTAACCAATGGTGGTGCGGACTTTGATCATTGAGGGCTTATCTGTGACAGCTTTTGCTGCTTCAATTGCTTTGTGAATTGCCTCTAGGTCGGTATTGCCGTCTTCTACAGTCAGAACGTGCCAACCGTAAGCTTCAAAGCGCTTACCGACATCTTCGGTGAAAGCTAGGTCAGTGGAGCCATCGATGGAAATGTGGTTGTCGTCGTACAGAGCAATGAGTTTACCCAAACCCAAGTGTCCCGCCAAGGAACAAGCTTCGCCGGAAACACCTTCCATGTTGCAACCATCACCTAAAATTACATAGGTATAGTGGTCTACGATGGTGCTATCGGGCTTGTTAAACTTAGCTGCTAGGTGAGCTTCAGCGATCGCTAAGCCTACAGCGTTAGAAATACCTTGTCCTAATGGCCCCGTCGTGACTTCCACTCCAGGTGTCATGAAGTTTTCCGGGTGTCCTGGGGTTCTTGATTCCCACTGACGGAACTCCTTGATGTCTTCCAGCGTCACGCTGTCGTAGCCAGCTAGATACAGCAGGGCATACTGTAACATTGAGCCATGTCCAGCGGAGAGGACAAAGCGATCGCGGTTAAACCACTTGGGGTTTTTCGGGTTACACCGCATAAAGCGATCCCAAAGCACAAATGCCATCGGTGCAGCGCCCATTGGTAGCCCTGGATGGCCTGATTTTGCCTTCTCTACGGCATCAATCGCCAGAAAGCGGATGGAATTAATACAAAGTTCTTCGAGTGATTGGGTTGCAACAACCATGATTTATTCTACTTAACGACGGGTTAGCACGCTTTTTGGATGAGCTGGAAATTGAATGCTCTGGGATCGCCCTAAGCACCCATTACCCGATTATCATCCCATTAGCAGGACTTATGGGCAAGCTGTGGAAAAGACGAAATTATGAAAGATGAAGACTAAAACGTTTGAGTCTTCACCTGACCTATTTATATTTTTATCGCCTCTAGACGTACTTTTTAAATGCTAAGGTTACGTTGTGACCGCCAAATCCGAAAGAATTTGAAAGTGCTACGTCTACTTTTGAAGAGCGACTTGTGTGGGGGACATAATCCAGATCGCACCCCTCATCGGGATTTTCTAAGTTGATTGTGGGTGGAATTTGGTCATTGGCAATTGCCATCACCGTAGCGACCGCTTCAATACCACCGCTTCCGCCTAAAAGATGACCAGTCATGGACTTGGTGGAGCTAATTGCTACTTTGTAGGCACTGTCGCCCAAAGCTTTTTTAATCGCGGCTGTTTCCGTGACATCATTCGCCTGGGTACTGGTGCCGTGGGCGTTGATGTAGCTTACCAGATCGGGAGTTAAGGAGGCATCCTTTAAAGCCATTTGCATAGCTCTGAAGGCACCTTCGCCACCGGGAACTGGTGCTGTCATGTGATAGGCATCGCAAGTCATGCCGTAACCGACAACTTCGGCATAAATTCTGGCTCCCCGACTGAGGGCGTGTTCTAATTCTTCTAGAATTAGAATGCCAGAGCCTTCGCCCATGACGAAGCCATCGCGATCGCGATCGAACGGACGAGAAGCTGTTTGCGGGTCATCATTGCGCGTTGAAAGCGCCCGCAACGCACAAAATCCAGCAAACGACAAAGGCGTTACCGCCGCTTCTGTCCCACCGCAGATCATCGCCTGAGCATATCCTCGCTGAATCAAGCGAAAAGCATCTCCTACCGCATTAGAACCTGCGGCACAAGCTGTCACCGTGCAGTTGTTTGGCCCTTTGGCGCCCGTGTGAATTGCTGTTAACCCAGCTGCCATGTTGGCGATCATCATGGGAATCATAAACGCACTACACCGATCCGGGCCGCGATTCAGGTAGACTTCTTGCTGGTCTTCGAGTACCTTGATACCGCCAATGCCCGTACCAATGATGATGCCCACTTGTTCTGCATTCAGATCGTTGATGACAAATTTAGCGTCTGCGATCGCTTGTTTGCTGGCACTAACCGCAAACTGGGCAAATCGATCCATCCGCTTAGCTTCCTTACGATCCAGGTACTCGTGGGGGTCGAATCCTTTTACCTCCCCAGCAAAGCGACAATCGTGCTTGGATGGATCGAACAAGGTTATCGGGGCTATTCCATTGCGACCGCTCAACAACCCTGCCCAATAATCAGCCAAATTGTTGCCAATCGGTGTAATCGCGCCGAGACCTGTTACAACAACCCGCTTGCATTCAAAATTTGTCATGATGCCAATACTAAAAGGGTTTTTACACCCAGAACGCGGAAACACTATACAGAACTGACTGAGCTAAGAATACTGAGAACTTCAGTATCACTTACTATTTTCAACTATCGCCCTCGCGTCGGGGCGAGTGCGTACACATTGTGTTAATCCAATGTTAGAAGAAATTTTCGTCTTACCCGCCCCTACAGCACTCAGCACACTAGAATTTATGCCGAAGCCGTGACTTTGTTGTTGATGTAGTCCACAACGGCTTGAACAGTGGCAATCTGTTCAGCTGCTTCGTCTGGAATTTCGATATCAAACTCTTCTTCTAGGGCCATGACGAGTTCAACCGTATCCAGGGAATCCGCTCCCAGATCGTTAGCAAAGTTCGCTTGCGGCACTACTTGATCGGGTTCAACCTCTAGTTGTTCCGCCACAATCTTCTTGACTCTTGCAAAAATTTCCTCTTGGCTCATATTAATCCTCTACCCAGTCTCCAGAACTTGCTATATAGGGTGATACGGTTTTTAAGCATTTTTTCATCTTATCTGAAAGAGGGACAACAAAAGCGATAGATAGTCGCTTATCCAAGTGGCACTTAGTTGGAGTCGGGGAGCAGCACACTGGGGAACAGCCAAATTGAGTTACCATAACAATCTGAAAACTCTGCCCACAAAGCTTTTCAGCTCACTGAGATCAGAATAAAATTTTAATAATATTAATAACAATCCTGAAATCTACAACAGTTGTCTGTGGACTCAAATACAAGACTTAACCCCCAGCCTGCTCACTCCCTCCCCAGTGGGGAAGATCGGGAAAAATTTTTATTTTTATCATTACAACCAAGGGAGATGTTTGTCGCCCTCGTGACGAGACACTACAAACGAAGAGATATATTGCAACTCCTTCAAGGGCTGCGATATATTGAGCCAAGGCTTATTTAGCTAACTAACTGCAACCCCTTATCATACAGGCTCTGCTCAATGCTCTGCATCTCCTCAAGGGTTTCTCCAGCGACGATTCCGTAAATTTCTGTGTAGATTTTGCCATATTTAACCTTCTCCAGAGCTGACAGGATCGTGAAGTCGTGGCGCTCTAGTTCTGGCTTTAGGTTGACTAGAATCGACTCCAAGGTTCCATCCATACGGTAGTCACTCGAATATGTAGCGACTTGCTTCCCTAGTTCCAGCAGCCTATGACGCTGCAAGCACAGAGGCGTTGAGCCATTAACTCGAAAATTGGCATCGATCGCGTAAAGTTCACCGTCTTTATTTTCCAACACGTCGAACCCAATAACGCCGAAATATCCCTGCTGGTTAGCATACTGACCGACAGCAGCAATCATCTCATAGAACTTGCTCATGTCAGTACGGTAGTGAATCAGCCCCCCTAGATATTTACCGTCAGGGGTGACGAGTTGCTGAGTAACACCGATCAGGGTGATGTCTCCTACCTTATTGACGTAAAACTGCACGCAGTAGTTTTGCACTTCATTTTTGACGAACTCCGAGACGATGATGGTATCCACCAGCTTGATACCCAGATATTTCCTGATTTCTTCCAAAGAGTAGTTCAGGTGGCTGGAGCTTTTGATAATATAAGTACCTTCGCCTGAGAGTCCGTGAGATGTTTTGATCAAGTAGGGGAATTGCTCTGGTAACTTAATCTCATCAACATTGCAGGCGTGCAGATTGTAGCTCTGATACTTTGGACAGGGCACCCCAAGATCGGCTAGCGTCACTTTGCTCAGGAGACGGTAGTGAGTATCTGGATCGACAGCGTGCTTCTGGGGAAGTAAACCATCGAAAGGGAATAAGGTAATAACTCGCTCGAAGCGATCGCTCTGATTGAGTTCATCTAAATAAACCTGCCGATCCAACAGTTCCAAATTGTTGTAGCCAAAACCAAAACACTCTCGCCAGTAGTCAATTAACAGGTCTGGCGGGGGACTAAGAATAATACCGGGAATGGTATCCCCCAGAACCGCCAGGTTTTTCCAAGGTTCCTTCTCACCAATCTTGTCATAGCCAGTTTTGGTGGCTTCATCACTACCGTCTTGAAGGAAGTATTTTTTCGTGTTGGGATAAGTTGCCCAACTAGCAGTCGCGGGGTAATTCAAGATAAACGTATACCCCGCATCTGTTATGTCTTGGGCAAACAGCTCAGAAAAAGAACTTCCTTGGAAATACTGGAAGTTGTATTGAGGGTTCATAGGGAGATGCCTGGAGGTCTCAAAACCGTTACTTACTAGAAGCAGTCAAAGCAATTATGCGCTTTTAGCGAAACGCTCGTCTTCCTTCTTTGTAAATACTGCTGCCCGATCCATTTCTGAGCTTCTATAGGCAACTGCCATGTCTTGGGAATTATACGCCCAACCGATTTGTCCGTGAGGATCTAAAACAATACATCCGGCTTCTCCAGAAACCTGCTGCTTGAGCTTATCGATTGCCGTCTGAGCTGCTTCCTCTGGATGACGTGAAGCGGAGCCATTCGAGCTAGGGGAATTACCCGCCAATAGATCGACAGCAGTCCTAGCCAACCCCACCGGGATTATAGACTCGCCATCGCCTGTAGTTGAGCAAGCACCCTGAGTATTCGCGTACAAGCCAGCTCCCACCAGTGCGGTATCGCCTACACGACCTGGTAGTTGGTTCTCAAGACCTCCCGTTGAGGTTCCGGCAACCAAGTTACCATTGATATCCAGCGCCACACAGCCGACAGTAGCAGGGCGATCATGCGGCGTGTTCTGCTGCTCCCACTCCTCCTCCTGTTCATCACTAATCAAATCGGTAGGCTCGCACATCTCGCATCCATGCTTAGCAGCAAAACGTTCTGCACCTTCTGCTACAAGCAGCGAGGGCTTTTCCTCTAAAATTTTCCTTGCCACTGAAATTGGATGAGAGATTCGCTGTACTGCTGCCACACCTCCCCACCGCAATTTGTCACTTTCCATCATCGCAGCATCCAGGTACACTTCACCTTCAAGATCGAGGGTGGCACCCAGGCTGGCGTTGAAGGTTGCATCGCTCTCCAGGACTCGGATGGCAGCCTCAACTGCGTCTTTGGCATCACCGCCTTGTTCAAGCACAGCCCAACCTGCCTCGACAGCAGCTAAACAACCTTTTGTATTCGCTGTTGTCTTATCTTCTGAAATGGTTTTTGCTCCACCATGCACGATGATCGCTATTGTCATATTCCTCCACCAATTAAATTGAATTTGAATACAGCACGTTTGGCGTTGACTGATCCTCGCTAGAAGTTTCAACTGCTTTAACTGCCTTGACTTGTTCAAAAACAGTTGCATCAGCAACGACTGGAACCGCGTTACTGCCCATGCGAGGAATCTTGTCTACACGAAGGTTTAACCCTACCTGACTACAAGCAGCCACTACCAAGTTGACGCCCTGTTTAGCAAATTGCAGAACAGTTTCGCGCCTGATATTGCAAGAAACTCCCAAGATGGCGACAACTTGTTGATTGACAAGCTTGCGTTACATCCTTGTCGTTTTTTGCTGATGGCTGGGAATGTTTACGGGGCAGTCGCTTCTTAACAGAATAGATGGCGTTGTTTTATAAAGCTTCTACCGCAGGAGGCGACTCGCTTTCTCTACAGACGGAGTTCTACATTACGTCAATCTGTATTTTTCGATACATTATTTTTTAAAATTCTGCAAGCGCGAGCGATAGACTGTCCGGTTATTTCAAGGCAGCCTCATCCCAATCAAAAAGTAGCTGTATCTATCCTCACAATGAGATTCAATACCAGCCCATCTGTATACCGGCAAACGCCCAACTCACATCGAGAAGGTTTTATGTTTATCTTCGCAACGTGACCTAATAATTCCCCGTTCAAGAGCGATGATAGAGATATAAGCTTGTTTCCCACACGCTACGCTCATGCGATCGCGTGTTTTCTTCACCCAAGGCTATGCCATCCCAAACTCTCAGATATGCTTACTTCCCCGGCTGCGTTGCCCAAGGAGCTTGCCGGGAACTTTACCAGTCTACAGCAGCCCTCACCCAAGCACTGGGCATTGAACTCATTGAACTGAAAAAAGCCTCCTGTTGCGGTTCTGGCACCTTCAAAGAAGATTCCCAACTGCTAGAAGATACCGTTAACGCCCGCAATATTGCTCTAGCCGAGCAACTGAATCTGCCGTTACTCACACATTGCAGCACTTGTCAAGGGGTGATTGGGCATGTGGATGAGCGTTTGAAGGAATCCCAACAAACCAACCCAAACTACTTTGAGCAGGTTAATGGCTTATTGAAAAAAGAAGGCTGTTCGCCTTATCGTGGTAGTACCGAAGTTAAACACCTACTATGGGCGTTAGTAGCAGATTACGGACTAGAAGAACTGCAAAACCGGGTTAGCCGCAAGCTTGCTGGGTTGAAGTGTGCAGCATTTTATGGTTGCTATTTGCTACGCGCCCAAACTCATATACCCTACGACGACCCATTGGAACCAGAATCAATGGAGAATGTGTTCCGGACGCTGGGGGCGACACCAATTTATTACCGAGGACGCACCCAATGCTGCGGCTGGCCTCTTTCTAGCTATGCGACGACGCAATCTTTTAAGATGGCTGGTTCACACATCCAAGAAGCACTTGACGCTGGTGCTGATTGTATGGTAACGCCTTGCCCATTGTGTCACCTGAATTTAGATTCTCGTCAACCGGAAGTTGAAAAGGTGATCGGCAAGACTTTGGGTTTGCCAGTGCTACATCTACCTCAGCTTATCTGCCTCGCATTGGGGATTAGTCCGCAACAACTCGGTTTGGATCGGCACATTGTCTCAACTCGTCCAGTGTTGGAAAAATTAGGCTTTTAGTTTGAAGCTGTTCCACATTTAATGAAGCAGGTCGTCAAACCCTGAGTGAGGGACACAGATGCCCGACTTCTCTAAGAAGTCGGGCATCTCTCCAGATAGCCTGTACTTCATCCGACTGCAAGCCGGTGTATAAGCACTTGTTGGGTAAGTGAATAACTTTTTCACGCCAAGAATAAAGCTGCTCCAATAACGTGCAGAACGATGTCACTCCAGAAGTGCGCTACCATTGCGGCTAAAAGTCCCTTTCTCCAATAGAGCCAGCCAAAAAGCAATCCTGGGATACCGTTGAGCAATAGGGCCCGTGTGACCACAAAGGGAGTTAGGGGAACTAGACGAGCGGTTATTGGTAAGTGACCCGCCCCAAAAATTAAGGCAGTTAGAGCGATCGCGCTCCACATTACACTTGACTTAGGATGTTGCTGACGGGTGAGCTTTGTTCCCAACCAAACCAGTAACGTCATCAAACCCAAGCGCAACAGCAATTCCTCGGTAATCCCACCGTAGAAGGAAGCCAAAAAACCTTGCCACAGTGAGGGAAGCGGTACTTTGCGTAAGGCATCAGGTAAAAAGGGGACAAACACAAAAATCTCTAGCAGCAACATAATCCCTGCTACAATCACACCTGCACCAACAGATATGGGTAGGGATGCCCGAAACCGATGAGACGCTTGCGGGTCGCCTGCTAACCAGGCTTTAAGCACGGGTGCGCCTAGTCCAACTTTACCCCCTAACCAAAGCCCCAGCCCGGTGACGAAAGCTGTTTGCACCGAAGCTTGTATTGTGACTAATAGCAAGAATTGCCAAATAGGTATGGAAGGCGGCTCGATTAAGCTCAAAATATAAGGAAGGCTTGCTAAGGAGCCAAGCACTCCGCCAGCCGTTAGTATTCCAAAGACTTTTAAGTTCGCGGACTTATTTGGCTCTAAGGTTGCTTTCCTAGACATCCTAATCATCTATAGTTTTCTCAAATTTCAGCTAAGTTTCACCATAGAATTAGCTAGAGCGATCGCACTTCCTCCATTAGGGTTCACCTAACTGGGCGAACAAAAAAAGCTTTGTTGCTAACTTAAGAGCTATTTGCTGGATATACCTTTAATCCAGTTTGGTGCTGTATCTTAGAAACAAGCACTGGTAGGCAAGCTATGGATTTTGAACCGGAAGTCACCACTACATCGACACCCAAAGCCGCCGAATTTGACTACCCTCAAGCAAAGCCTCTAGCATTGCTGCGGGATACAGAATGTTTGCTGCGACGCAAAACCGTAAAAACCTTAATGCCAGTTTTGCCGCCGCCTGTGGCAAATAATTTGCAAGCAGCTTCAGCAGTTGCAGATGAGTCTCTCAGCGAGTTGGCAGAAATTGACCTAGATGCCATCAGTGATGATGAACTAAAACCCGCTAGAATTTTCATCGGTTTGACCTTTTCGGGGTTTGGGGCGCTATTTATGGTTTTATTGGTACTTTATTTAGATGCCCTGCACCCGGAACTTAGTGCAGCAGAACAGATTCGAGAATATTGGTATCAATACGTCTGGTTTGTCTGTTTAGGTGTTGCTGGGATGATGATATTGGGTCGAGAAGCGATGCGTCCGAAGAATTAAAAATTGAGAATGGATTTTTAATTTAAGTAGGCGGATGCGATTAGATTGAAGGTGTTCGTAGGTTGGGTTGACGTAGGAAACTCAACATCTGCATGGGTTAGCGATAGCGTAACCCATCCTACAAATAATTAATCCCACCTACTTACTAATTTTTAATTGTTATAAATGGATATTTTGATTGTTGAGGATGAACCGGAAATTGCTAAGCTCATCCAGACAGCTTTAGAACGAGAGGGTTTTTCTTGCCATCACTCCCGCGATGGTTTGAAAGCTTTACAAGTTTTTCAGGAGCAACAACCGGATTTAATAGTTCTTGATTTGATGCTACCTGGTTTGGATGGGCTGGAAGTGTGTGCCAGAATCCGACAGAAACCTGGTGCGAAAGACCCTTATATTTTGATGCTGACCGCTAGGGGTGAGGAAATTGACCGCGTTATTGGACTTTCTACTGGTGCTGATGATTATCTGGTCAAACCGTTTAGTCCTAGAGAATTGGTTGCTAGAGTAAGGGCCTTATTGCGCCGCAGCTTGCGTCAGAGAGGACAGCATCAGGTTTATCATACCCAACATTTCACTGTTGATGTAGAGCAGCGCACTGCCAAACGCCAAATCGATTCTCAACAATCAGAAATTTTAGATTTGACGACTCTGGAATTTAACTTGTTATCTACTTTTATCAGTCATCCCGGTAGAGTTTGGAACCGAACGCAACTAATAGAGAAACTTTGGGGGGATGACTTTTTTGGGGATGAACGAGTTGTAGATACTCATGTGGCGCGGTTGCGGAAAAAAATTGAGCCAGATCCAGCCAATCCTAGCTTTATTAAGACGGTGGTAGGTGTTGGCTATAAATTTGAAGATGCCATAGGATAAAAATGCCGTTGAATAAAGTTGGATTGCGATCGCGTCTATTTCTTTCCCACCTCTTAGTCATGATGGTAGGAGTGGGTAGCCTACTGGCGATTAGCAAATTGTCTTCCCCGCGCTTTTTTATCGTGCAGCTGCAACAAATCGAAATTTCCGGGGTGCAAGTACGCTATGCCCGGAGACAGCTGGTAAGAAGCTTTGAAACAGCTTGGAGTCGCAGCACCTTATTATCAGTTCTTGTGGGTGCTACCGCTGCTGGTGGATTGAGCTATTTGGTAACGCGGCGGATCGTCCAGCCTTTGAAACAAATGGAACAAATCACCCAAAAGTTTGCTGCCGGACATCTGGATGAACGACTACCAAACAGCGAAATTCGGGAACTCAATCGGCTGGCTGCAAGTTTTAATCGCATGGCATCCAGTCTCGAAGGAGTGGAACAGCGGCGACGGGAACTTATTAGCGACCTCACTCACGAACTTCGGACACCCCTAACAGTGATTCGCGGTTATTTGGAGGAGATGGCTGACGGCGGAATTGAACCATCGCCAGAAGTTTACCAGCAGCTGGTGCGCGAAACCACTAGGTTAGAGCGGTTAGTCAACGATTTGCAGGAACTTTCTAAGGCGGAAGCTGGCTATCTGCCGATTAATCTCCAGCCTGTTAATTTACGACCTTTATTAGAGTCTCTGGTAGAAAGATTTTCTGAGCAGTTGCTAGAAGATGGCCCGGTAGCCCTGAAATTAGACTGTCCGCCCCAACTGCCCCCCGTCTTAGCTGATATTGACCGCGTGGAACAGGTTTTGGTGAATCTGTTGGGAAATGCGCTGCTATACACCAGTTTTGGTTCGATTACTGTCCGTGTTTGGAGTGCATCACAACGGCTGTGGATTGCTGTAGTTGATACGGGTAAAGGAATTGCACCGGAAGATTTGCCCCATGTCTTTGAGCGTTTTTGGCGGGCTGACGAGTCTCGTCAAAATTCTAGAGGAACTGGCATCGGGTTAGCTATCTCCTCGCGCTTGATTGAATTGCAAGGCGGCCAGATTGAGGTAGAAAGTAAGCTGGGCATGGGCAGCACGTTTCGTTTTTTTCTGCCTTTGGCTTGAGTATAAATTTTTGATTTCGGATTGGGATCAGCTACCTACAACTTTCTTTCGCCACAGATTCTCTACACAAGTTGGTCACATGGTTGTAACACCAGGCTGATAGGCTGTAAGTATCAGCCACTACTATTTATTGTAACGTTTTGTAAAGAAATAGTAATTGCCGATCTAGATTACGGGAACCCTTATAAAAGAAGTTGTTCTGGAGACACTTATGATCTGCGTAGAAGTTATTTATCTGCTGATAGCCACCACTTTGTTTACTATCTGGTTAGACTTCTTCAAGCGCGATCGCACTTGGAAGACACAAGAGCGCCTTGCAGGTTTTGTGACTTTGGTGGTAGCAACTATTTTCTGGCCTCTGGTTCTTCCCATTGCTTATATAGAAATTTTGAAATCCAAATCTCAATTATAAGGAAAAGTAATACTGCTTTTATTTTCCTTGATGCTATTCTCAGTTGAGAAAAGCAATTGAATTATATGAGTTCTTGTAAAGAGACTATTGTCAAATAATTGTCAATCAGTCTGGCGATTCATATATCTAGGACGAGTATTTGGTATAGCTTGATAAAAATGCTGCTTGAAATGCTTTTAGATCGCATGACATTGGATATAAAAGTATTTCAAGCAGTATTTCACTTTCACACCTTTAATATTGATATCAGTGGTATTTAGTCGCCACCATAAAAGAACTTGATAGATAGAAAAACAGGGGATTAAGCTTTCCCTTACGCAGGTGTGCAACTGCATCTCCACGGGTTTAAGCCGCAGCAAGTTAGGGTGAATGCTACAGAGGTTGCTGTTGAGGGGAAAAATGGAGTCCAAACCCTACCTATTGTGGGCTGTTCCGGTGGGACATCGCTTCCACCAAGCTCGCTTTTAAAGAAAGTTCACAAAGAGCACTTCTTCAGAAATAAGTATGTATTCTACTTCTCTTTCTCTAGGCAGACGCAAAACAGCGGCTTTGGCTTTTAAATTACAAGTAATTGGTCTTTATCCTATCCCATGACGATAAGTTGCCTGATTTAATTGGGTGGCGGGGAATTTTATCATTGCCTAGTTGGGCATTTTAAAAACAGTGGAAAGAAACCTTTATTGAGTTTAAAAATAAGGGGTTCTCTGTACCTAATCAGTAGGGCAATTTATCAATTATGCCTAAAATATTATAGTTTTGAAAGCGTTCCCAAATGATACAAAATAATCTAGAAAATAACGTTTTGGCTCAAGGGTTGTGGAAAGTAAAGGGAGCGATCGCGTTAGGGCTAATTAAGTAAAATTCAGGCAGTTTGATCGGAGCTAGAAGTCATATAAAATAAAGTAAAAGTTATTTTATAAAGTTGGTTGCGACAACAACACCTATTAAAGAGGACACAAAGGTTGTCGCTACTGGTCTTCTTCGCCCGTTCGTTGTCGTTGACATTAAAAAAGAACACGATTTAACCTGGGATTTGGAATTGCAAAGAAAACTGGAAGTGGAATAGAAGAACAAGCCCATACTGGTTGTTAAAGATGTATACCCAGCAGCCCCAGTAACGCTATAAGCTGACAGGCTTATAATTTAAGGGGAAGCAAGTTGCTTCCCCTTAGTTTTATGAATCGGTTTTTATTCTCTTTCAAGTATTAGATTACCGAAACTTCATAAATTTTATCTGCCCCACACTGAAGAAAGAAAAATTACTTTTTATAGTGACTATTTTCGAGTGATTGATAAGAGTATAGAGATTTTGAAGAGTGGTAATCTTAATGGTAAATAAATGTTTGCATAAATGGAAGGCTAAAGAAGCAATCGCTCTATTACTCTTTGCTGTATTTATTGCCGCGTGTAGTCCCTCATCTACTCCTGAGGCTACCACTACGATAAGTAAAGTTGTTGACAAATCGGCTAAGGATTTCATAGGCAAAACTATAACTGTAAATGGCGAAGTCGAAGAACTTATGGGCTCAAAAGCGTTCTTAATCGAAGGGGAAACGCTATTTATCGACCCAGTAGTGTTGATAGTAAGTGTTAAAAAAGCGCGTTTAATTGAAGATTCTCATGTCAGAGTGACGGGTAAAGTTACTAAATTTATTCTTGCCGATATCGAGAGAAATTTGAGCCTTGATTTAGAGGATAATTTATTTAAAAAATACGAGGGCGAATCTGTAATTATAGCCTCGGATGTGACTCTAACACCCGAACCGGGTGAAGTCGGAGAAGAACCAAATAAATACTTTGGTCAGGTTGTAACTGTAACTAGCAATGTTGAAAAAGTTATCAGCTCAAATACCTTTCTACTCGATGACCAAGAATTGATTGGCGGTAAAGAGTTACTGGTAACAGGTGCCGTTATAGCAGGAGATCCGATTAAAAAAGGTGAAATTGTTGAAGTGACGGGTCTAGTCCGTAAGTTTGTTAAAGCCGAAATCGAAAGAGATTTTGATTTTAACTTGCAGCCTGAATTGAAAATAGAATATGAGAACCAACCTGTAGTAATTGCTCAGTCAGTCAAAAGGTTGAAATGAGAGAGTGAGCCATTTAGTGGGTAGGGCTATTTTGCACAAACCAAACTTACAACGGTAATAGGTTTTCTCCAATCACTAATTATTCACAAATTATTGTTTACGAAGAAATTAAAATTTCTATATAGCAATCTTATTTAATTTGTCTTGGCGCTTGGGTTAAAAAAAGTAGCTTTCAGCCCAGTAAATAAGATTATTAGATTAGTTTATGGGGGATCAATGCGACGATACCGCGCTTGAATCAACATATAGAGAGAATAGGCCATGAAACCGAAAGCGATCGCGCCTAGAATCCACTGACCGAGAGCTTCTTCTGCAAGCGCTTGCAGAGAACCCCCCAGTCCTTGAACTTCGCCTGGGTCATCCTGAAGTGCAGCTTGAATCACCAAAAGACCAATAAGACCGAAAGCAGCACCACGCGCAGAAATACCAAATCTGCCAAGCCAAGTTGCCCATTGTATCTGAGCTTTACTCATGTTGAGCAATTTGAAGTGTTTGCGGAATTTAGCAGTGTAGGCTTCGTACAAAAAGGAAACACCCTGACTGCCTGACAGAAGTAGGTGAAAGCCAATAGCCGCGGGGAATTTGTGAAAAAGGGTAGAGGGACATGAGAGGCTAGAGTTACCACACAACAGCCATCTATTCATGACAA